>NZ_CANPVT010000017.1 GCF_947581735.1 Candidatus Palauibacter soopunensis | reverse complement strand
CTGCGAGACAGGTTGCTCCGCGAAAAACGGGCGTCCGCTTGTGAGATGGATACTGTTACGTCGTCGTCGTGGTGACCCGCCGCGCCGGGCGGTTCCTGTATTCCTCCCACAGGCTATCGTGCTTGTTATCCAGATCGGACGGCACGCCCTTGATGAACACCCACTCGATCTGGGTCGTGATCTCGAGCGGATCCCCGTCGGTCACGATCAGGTTCCCCACCTTCCCGACCTCCAGCGACCCCAGCCGGTCGTCCACGCCCAGCACCCGCGCGGGGCCCAGAGTCACCGCTTCCAGCGCCGCCTCCTTCGAGAGCCCCCAGGACACGGAATTCGCGGCCTCGTAGGGAAGGGTTCGCGAGTCGGACGAGTTGAAGGTCGCGAACGCGATCTCGACCCCCGCGTCCTGCAGCACGCCGGGCAGCGTGTTCGGGTCGTCGTACGCGGTGTCCTCGCCCTGCGGCAGCCGCTGCACCGGCCCGAGGATCACGGGGATGTTCTTCTCGGCGAGCGTGCCGGCGATCTCTCGCGCGCCATTTCCGCCCGCGATGACGAGGTCCAGGTTCCACTTCTCCGCGAACTCGATGGCCGACTCGATTTCGCGCCACCCGTTCGCGCGCACGATGACCTTCATCCCCCGGTCGAGGACGCGCGACAGGTGCTCGAGCTGAATGTTGCGGGGCACGCGGCTCGACCCGGACGCCACCGCCTGTCGGTAGTGCTCCGCCGCCACGAACCACGAATCCATCTCCGCCACTTCCTCGTCGAAGCGCTCCTGTGCCCGCCGGAAGGAACGGCCGCCCGCCGGGGGGCCGAAGCCGGCAAATGCGCGGAACCCCGTCGAGAGCGTGGGCCAGCCGATGACCATGGCTGCGGTCTTCTCGATCTCCATCTCCTCCACCGTCCAACCATCGAGGTGGACGAGCGTGGCCTGACCCTGGATGCCGGAGCCTCCGCCCCCAAAACCGCGCCCGCCGCCGCCCGGCGCGACCATCGAGTGCGTGATCCCGTTCGCGCGCGCGACCGGGATGTGCTCGCTGGCGGGGTGGATCGCCGTGTGCGCGTTGAGATGCGGGTTCCAGCGCCCCAGCTCGCCCGCGTCGTTCGTCACCGCGACGGCCCCGATCTCCGTGAGCCCGAGCGAGCTGAACGAATCGATCATGCCGGGAAAGACGTGCTTCCCTTCCCCGTCGATGATCTCGGCGTCCGCCGGGATGTCGACGTCCGTTCCGACCGCGATGATGCGCCCGTCCCGGATCACGATCGTCCCGCCCTCGATCACGCCATCGGCCACCGTGTGAATCATGGCTCCTTGTACCGCGAACGTGCCGCCTTCCTGCGCGACGGCCCCGTTCGGCGCCCCGAGTCCGAGGATGCCGAGGACCGCCGCGGTCCCCACGATCGACTTCAACATGGTGCCGATCCTGTCACCTGTAGGGTTCGTGTATCCGTCCGTCATCGTCCACCTCCGGGCCGCCGGCCCGGCTCGCGCTCGTTGCCGGAGTCGTCGTCCTCGTCGGCCTCGCCGAGCATCTCCCTCAGCTCCGCCTTCTCGGCCTCGATCTCGGCGCGCAACGCCAGGTCCGCGTCGATATCGAACACCACGTCGCCGTCGATATACGTCGTCCGGACCTTGGCGTAGGAGGAGAGCGGATAGTTCTCCCACAGGACGATGTCCGCATCCTTCCCCGCCTCCAGCGAGCCCACGCGGTCGTCGATCATGAGCTGGATCGCCGGGTTGATCGTGACGGTGGCGAGGGCCTCGGCCTCGCTCATGCCGCCCCACTTCATCGTCTTGGCGGCTTCCTGATTGAGGTGCCGTCCCTCTTCTCCGCTGTCGGAGTTGATGGAGACGTTGACGCCGCGTTGCGTCATGATCGCCGCGTTGTGCGGGATCGCCTCGTAGGCCTCCATCTTGTAGGCCCACCAGTCCGAGAACGTGGAGGCGTGCGCCCCGTGCTCCGCCATCTCGTCTGCCACGCGATAGCCTTCGAGGACGTGCTGGAACACATGGATGCGGAAGCCGAACTCCTCGGCCACCCGCATGAGCTGCAGGATCTCGTCCGCCCGGTAGCTGTGGGCGTGCACATAGCGCGTGCCTTCGAGCACCTCGACGAGCGGATCCATGGTCAGGTTGCGGCGCGGCGGGATCGCATCGCGGTCGCCATCGGCCACGCGCGCCCGGTACGTGTCCCACTCGGCCTTGTACTCGGTGGCCTCGATGAAGGCCTGCCGGACCACGTCCATCACCCCCATGCGGGAGGCGGGATAGCGCGCCTCCTGGCCGGGGAGCGTGGGGCTCCCGGCCCGCTTCGGGTTCTCGCCGAGCGCGAACTTGATCGTGGGCGGGGCGCCCTGGAAGAGGAGACCCTGCGCGTCCGCGCCCCAGCGGTGCTTGATCACGGCGTTGTTCCCGCCGATCGGGTTCGCGCTCCCGTGCATGACGTGCGACGTCGTCGTCCCGCCCGCCGCCTCGCGATAGAGCGCGATGTCCGTCGGGTCGATGACGTCGTGGATCGAAACCATGGAGGAGACGGAGACCGCCCCCTCGTTGATCGCGTCGGCCGCGATGTGCGAGTGCGCGTCGACGATCCCGGGCGTGATGAACTTGCCCGTCCCGTCAATGACCATCGCATCGGAGGGAACCTCCACCTCGGAGGCCGGCCCAACGGCGACGATGCGCCCGTTCTCGAACAGGATGGCGCCCTCCTCGATCCTCCCGGCTTCCGCCGCGGTGAGAATCGTCGCGCCCGTGATGAGGATCGGCTGCTCCTGCGCGGCCGCCCCTCCGGGAACCCCGACCGCGAGACCGAGCGCCAGGCACCCGGCTCCGACTCGCTCGGCAGCCCGTGTCATCGGATGTCTCATCGGACACCTCCCCCGGGCCTCGTGCCCGTGAAGTCCATGTTGCGCATGCCTCCGAAGGAAGCGTTCCCTTCGATCGAATCGCCCTCGACCGTGCCGGTGTAGACGATCTCTACGTCCATGCCCGGTCCCATCGTGGCGGAGACCGTGATGCTGAACTCGTTGCCGCTCACCCAGCCGTCGGTGATCTGCTGCTCGCCCCGCTCCCCCTGGATGACGCCGGAAATCGTGCCGTCCTCCGAAACCTCGAGTTCGGCCGTCGCCTCCTGCGAGTCGTTGTTCAGGGAGAGGAGCCAGGTGCCGTTCATGTCGACCGCCGGGGGCTCCGTCGGCCGCGGCTCCGGTGCTTCCTCCTCGAACCTGTGGCCATCGACGAACACCATTCGAATGTCGGTGTCCTCATCGAACAGCGGGCCGTCGGTCACGACGAGGTTCGCGATCTTGCCCGCCTCGACGGAGCCGAGCATCGCGTCCACGCCGTAGATGCGGGCGGGCGCGGCGGTGAGCGCCTCCAGCGCCGCCTCCTCGGAGAGCCCGTTCTCGATCGCCGTCCGCACCTTTTCCATCATGGCGCGGGGGCTCCCGGCCGAGCCGCTGTAGAAGGCCCACTCGACGCCCGCTTCCTCGAGCCGGGCCGGCGTCGTCGGCGCATAGGCGCGGCGCTTCAGCGACGCCAGCGACTCGTCGGCTTCCGGATCCGCATCGCGGTTCCGCTCGGGCCAGTCGGCGTTCACGAGCACCTGGACCCCGGCCGACGCGATCTCGTCGGCGAGTCCGTACGCCTCGTGCGCGCCCTGAAGAACCGGTCGCGCGCCCGTGTCGCGCCCAAGCTTGATCGCGCGCCGGATCTGCCGCACCTCGTTCGCCGGCATCACGGTCGGCCACCCTGCCGCGATCGCGTCCTGGATCGGACCGAGCGCCCGGTCGTAGGTGGGCCGCGGCTGGCCGCTCGGGTTGGCCGTGTAGCGCGCCTCGTACTGTTGGCTGTGATCCGCATCCAGGTACAGTTGGCGGATGTACGCGATGACGCCCATGAGCGAACCCGGGAAGCTCCGGAATCCGCCGGCTCCGCTCATCGTCACGCGGAGGGCGGCGGGCGCCTTCACGACCATCTCCTGCTCGTCGCCCGCAAGGTTCACCACGACGCCCTGGCCCGTCACGATCCCGTCATCGGGCGCAACCAGCGCGTTCGTGAACCCGCCGCTGCGCCACGTCTCGATCTCGTCGGAATCCGGGTCCAGCATGTCGGCGGCGTTCACCCAGGAGTTCGTCGCCGGTCGGTCCTCGGGCCCCACGGTGCGGGGCTGGTTCGCCTGCTCGACAAACACGGCGAAGGGGTTGCCTCCCGCGCCGCCTGCGGGGTTGCCTCCCTGAGAGGCCATCCCGATCCGGGACAGCCCGTCGAACAGGCCGGGGTAGATGGTCAGGCCGGAGACGTCGATCGCCCAGGCGTCGCCCGGGACTTCGACATCGGCTCCGACCGCCTCGATGAGGCCGTTGGCGATGACGACGGTGCCGTTCTCGATGACGGCGCCCGTGCCGGTCACGATGCGCGCGTTCTGGAGGGCGAAGAACGGGGGAGGCACCGGAGCCTGGCTCGGCATGTACTGCGCGTCGGCGGTCGCTGGCGTCGCGAGGCCGGACAGTGACGTGAGGAGCAGGCCCGGGACCACCCCGCCCACCAGACGGCGCGCGAGTGTGGTGCGGTTCATCAGAGGTACATCCTTCCCAGTGGGTCCATCGGTGCGGATCCGTCCCTTGGTGCGGGCGGATCCATCCCTGCGTGTCTCTTGTGAACACGCGGGCGTGAATCTCCGTTCAGTCGCGGGCGCGGTCAACGGCCCGGACTCCGCGCGTATCGCGGGTTGCGACGCCGTGCGGGGTGTTTGTCCGCCGTCATTCGGAGCCGTAACCTGCGGCATGGAGCTTCCAGACCACGATTACATCGGAACTCCGGTTCCGTGAGCGCCCTCCTGCCGAGCAACGGTCTCGCGGTCGTCGTGAAGCGGGACTGCCCGACCTGCCGGCTGGTGGAGCCGGTGCTGGAGCGGCTTGCCGGCGGCGACGACGGCCTCGCCATCTGCAGTCAGGACGACCCGGCCTTCCCCGAGGCCGTGCCGGGTGTGATCGACGACACGGAACTCGAACACTCATTTCGCCTCGGGATCGAGACCGTCCCCACGCTCCTGCGTTTCGAGGACGGGAAGGAGGCGGGCCGCGCGGTGGGCTGGAACCGGGCGGAGTGGCGTGACCTGACGTCGACGCCGGATCTGGGCGCGGAACTGCCCGAGTTCCAGCCGGGCTGCGGTTCGCGGTCGGTCGAACCCGGCGCCCCGGAGCGGCTACGGGCGCGCTTCGGAGAGACCGGCATCGAAGCGCGACAGGTGGCGCTGGAATCGCACGCGGACCCCTTGGAAGCGTGCTTCGAGCGCGGCTGGACGGACGGGCTGCCCGTCGTCCCGCCGACCCCGGAACGGATCCTGCGCATGCTCGCGGGCACGCCCCGGGCTCCGGACGAGGTCGTGGGCGCCGTACCGCCGGACTATGCCGAGTGCACGGTCGAGAAGGTGGCGATCAACGCCGTGCTCGCGGGCTGCAAGCCGGAGTACATGCCCGTCGTGCTCGCGGCGCTCGAGGCGGCGCTCGATCCCGACTTCACGCTGCACGGGATCCTGTGCAGCACCTGCTTCACGGCGCCGCTCGTCATCGTCAATGGCCCCATCGCGCGCCTCATCGGGATGAACTCGGGGCTCAACGTCCTCGGACAGGGGAACCGCGCCAACGCGACCATCGGACGCGCGCTCAACCTCATCGTGCGCAACGTGGGCGGCGGACGCCCCGGCGAGATCGACCGTTCGACCTTCGGGGCGCCGAGCAAGTACACGTTCTGCTTCGCGGAGGACGAGTCGGACGAGGAATGGGAACCGCTCTCTGTCTCGCGCGGCGTCCCGCGCGGAACCAGCGCGGTCACCCTCTTCCAGGGCGAGGGCGTGCAGGGGATCATGGACCAGCGCTCGCGCACGCCGGAGGAACTGACCGCCTCCTTGGCGGCGTGCCTGCTGGCCGTGTGCCACCCGAAGATCTGCGAGTGGGCGCACGCGGTGCTGCTCCTCTCGCCGGAGCACTACGGCATCTACCGGGAGGCGGGCTGGGACCGGGCGCGGATCACCGAAGCGCTGCTCGAGGCCACGACGCGGCCCTTGAGCGACGTCGCACGCGGCGCGGGAGGCCTCGCCGAGGGCGTGCCGGACTCCGAGGCGCGCCTTGAAGTGCCCAAGTTCCCGCCCGGCGGACTGCTCCTCGCCCGGGCCGGCGGCGCGGCCGGACTGTACTCCGCGATCCTGGCCGGCTGGCCCGGCGGCCGCGCCTGGCAGCACTCACATCCCATCACGCGAGAGATCGAGACATGACCGCTTCGACCCCGGCGAGTTCGACGAGCGTCCTGCACGACCCCACCTCCGAACTCGCCCCCGCGATGCGCCCGCGGCGCGCGCCTCCTCCGTCGCTCGAAGGACGCGTGGTCGCGCTGCAGGGGATCGGCAAGCTCCGCAGCGACGAGTTCCTCGATCACGTGAAGACGCGACTCGACGCGCTCGGCATCGCGACGATCCGTACGGACAAGCCGACCAACGCGCGTCGGGCGCCGACCGAGTTGCTGCAGAGGATCGCTGCGGAAGCCGACGTGGTGGTTCAGGCGTTAGCCGATTGAGGGTCCTGCACGTCGTGCGGTCTGCACGACCTCAGAGACCTCGATGAGCGCGGGATCCCGGGCTGCTTCGTCGTCACGGCCGAGTTCGAGCAGGCCGCTCGCAGCCAGTCGCGCTCGCTCGGGTTCGAGCCCGCCATCGTCTGGGTCCCGCACCCGATCCAGAACCGCACGGCGGATGAACTGGAGCGGCTGGCCGAGGAGGCGATCGACTCCATCCTGAGTACCATCACACAGCCCACGACCGTGGACTGAAGACCCGACGCGGCGGCCACAAAACCTGACCGCGCCCCGCCGGTCACATCGCCCTCGCCCGGAGGACTTGAGACGCTACGAAACGATCCGTCGCCCCTGGAATCGGGGGTCGCCTTGTCGCCAGGGCGGAGTTATGAATTCTGGCCACATGCATGAGACACCCTACGATTGTCGTTTGCGAGCCGTTGTAGCGATCGGCCTGTTGGCGATCCTCTCGTGCGGGGACGGCACAACCACGGGTCCGCCGAATCCGCCGCCCGCACCGCCCCCGTCGACGCCGCCGAATCCGCCGCCTCCGCCGCCTCCACCGCAGCCAGCGGCGCTGACCGTCACTCCCGGCGCCATCCAACTCGCTGCGATCGACCAGACCGTCCAACTGGTCGCGGAAGTGCGCGACCAGAGAGGACAGATAATGACGAGCGTCGTCGTTGCGTGGTCGAGCAGCGACGGCGCGGTGGTTAACGTCGACTCCACCGGCCTGGTGCGCGCGGCCGGCGACGGCACCGCGACGGTCACGGCTTCTGCGGGGGACGCGTCGGACACCGCCGAAATCACCGTGGCGCAGGAGGTGAGCGCCATCGCGGTCTCGCCCGCCACGGCCCGGCTCGAGGCGGTCGGCGACACGGCCCGGCTGGTCGCGGAGCCGACCGACGCCAACGGATATCCCGTAGCCGACGCCGCCGTCGACTGGCGGTCGGACGACAAGAATGTCGCGGTCGTCGACTCCGCGGGGCTGGTGCGCGCCGTCGGCGAGGGGACCGCGACAGTCACGGCCTCGACCGGGGACGTGTCGGCGACCGCCGCGATCACTGTGTCGGAATCGCCGGACCGGCGTGTCCTCAAGACGCTTTATGAGACCGCCGGGGGAGCAAACTGGACGAACGGCGACCATTGGCTCACCAGCGCGCCGATCGGCCAGTGGCACGGCATCGAGGTCGACTCCGAGGGCCGTGTGGTCGGGTTGGCGCTCGGCGGCAACAATCTCACCGGCTGGATCCCGCCCGAGGTCGGGGACCTTGAACGACTGCGGTATCTGCACGTCGACCGGAATCGGCTGAGCGGCCCGCTGCCATCCGAACTTGCGGCCGCCACCGGCCTCACGGTGCTCCGGATCGGCGACAACCCGCTTTCGGGCCCGCTGCCACGGTCACTTCTGGCCCTGTCGCTCGAAGAGTTTCACTACGCCAATACCCAATTGTGCGTCCCGCCCTACGAGACGTTCCGCGACTGGCTCAGCGGCATCGCGTCCCACGCCGGCACGGCCGTGGAATGCGCTCCGCCGACGGACCGCGATGTTCTTGTGCGGCTGTACGAAGCGACGGACGGGCCGGACTGGAAGAACAGCACTAACTGGCTCACCGGCGCGCCCATCAACGAATGGCACGGCGTGACAACGGATCGGACGGGACGCGTCTCGCGCCTGGAACTGCTCGCCAACGACCTGGAGGGCGTACTGCCGGCGGCGCTCGGCGGTTTGTCCAGCCTTCGGTCGCTGAGCCTGGTGGGAAACAGGTTGACCGGGCCCCTTCCCCCCGAGTTGGGCCAACTGCGCCGACTGGAGTGGCTGCGTCTCAGTTCCAATGCGCTGGTCGGCGTCATTCCGCCGGAGATCGGGAATGCGTCGAGCTTGCAAGTCCTGAGTCTCAGCAACAATCGCCTGACCGGCGCGATCCCGGGAGAACTCGGCCAACTCACGGATCTGGAGGCGCTCGGTCTGGAGTTGAACAGCCTGAGCGGCGCACTGCCCCCCGAGTTGGGCAACCTGTCCCGCCTTCAGTACTTCGATCTTCACCGCAACATTCTGCTGGGCCCGATCCCCACAAGTCTGCTCCAACTCGACCTGAAACGGTTCCGTTTTGAGGACAATGCCCATCTCTGCGCCCCGGGGACGGCGCGTTTCGTCGCGTGGCTGGACCGCATCGACGAAGCGCGGGGAGGCTACTGCAACGCAGGCGATGTCGAGGTACTCGCACGGCTATACGAGGCCGCGGGCGGCGCCGGTTGGACGAGGTCGGACGGCTGGCTGGCCGGCCAGCCGCTTGAAGGCTGGTACGGAGTCGTCACCGATACCATCGGCTATGTCCGTGAACTCGATCTGAGCGGGAACGGATTGGTCGGCGCGCTGCCCTCCGAACTCGGAGAGCTCGCCAGCCTGACCGCGCTCCGGATCGACGGAAACGCCCTTTCCGGTCCCTTGCCGCTCTCACTCGCCCAACTCGCGGTCCGGGAATTCCGATACTCCGGCACCGAGTTGTGCGTTCCCTCCGACGGGGGGTTTCACGACTGGCTGAACACGGTTTCGTCTCATGACGGCACTGGTCTGGAATGTCCGGCGCGCGATGATCGCGCAATCCTTGAAACGCTGTACCGATCCCTCGGCGGACCGAACTGGAGCCGCCGCAGGGCTGGCTGGCTGACCGATCAGCCGCTCGGCACGTGGGATGGAGTCCGGGTGGACGGCGACGGGAGGGTCGTCGAGTTACGCCTGAGTTCCAACAATCTTTCGGGGCGCATCCCGGCGGAACTGGGCAATCTGTCCCGCTTGCGAGCGCTTTACTTGTCGGGCAACTCCATCGTCGGTCCGATCCCGGCCGCCATCGGCGATCTTTCCCGGCTCGAGGAGCTTTACCTCACGTTCAATCCTCTCACGGGCGAGATTCCGGCCGAAATCGGGAAGCTCTCCAACCTCAGGGTACTCGATCTCGCGAGTACCAACGGACTGCGGGGCTCGATCCCGGCGGAACTGGGTGCGCTTGGTGAATTGGAGGAGCTTCGCCTCAACGATAATCGTCTGACAGGCCCTATCCCGCCCGAACTCGGCACACATCTTCCAGTGTAGTCCACCAAGGTTCAGTAAATAGGCCATAACACGTTATTAGATAACGTGTTCGGTGGCATTCCCGGCGCTCCACCGTCCCTTGCGGTCCATCGCCATCCGGTGTATTCTTCCCGGTGTAGTGCTGCAATGAGTGATACACCACAAGGAAGGAACCCCACCATGAAGCGACCGAGAACACTCTCCGCCGCGTTCGTTCGGACGATCAACCGGCCCGGAGTCTACGGCGACGGGCGCGGCGGGCGCGGGCTGAGCCTTCGCGTCCACCGGACGCTGGATGGCCGGATCACCAAGACATGGCGGCAGCGCGTCAGGATCGAGGGGCGGCTCACCTCGATCGGACTCGGGCCGTATCCCGAGGTGACGCTTGCCGAGGCCCGCCAGAAGGCGCTGGACAACAGCCGGGGCGTCCTCTTGGGCCAGGACCCGCGCGGGCGTGGCGTTCCGACGTTCGCCAAGGCCGCCGAGCGGACCATCAAGCTCCACCGGGAGTCTTGGAAGGCGGGGAGTCCGCTTCCCGGGCAGTGGGAATCCACCTTCCGCCTTCATGCCGCCCCGCTCCTCGACAAGCGGGTGGACCGGATCGAGAGCGCGGACGTGCTGCGCTGCCTCTCGCCGATCTGGAACTCGAAGCCCGCAGCGGCGCGGAAGGCCCAGCACCGGATCACCGCCGTCTTCCGCTGGTGCATCGGTCGAAACTACCGGGCGGACAACCCGGTGGACCGGGCGGTCGTTGCGCTGCCGAAGGCGAACGGCCACACGACAACCCACCACCGCGCGCTCCCGCACGGAGAGGTCGCCGCCGCGCTCCGAGCGGTTCGCGGGACCACCGACACGCACCCTTCGGCGGCTCTGTGCGTCGAACTGATCGTCCTCACCGCCGTCCGTCCCGGCGAAGCGAGGGGCGCGCTCTGGGACGAGATCGACATGGACGCGGCGACGTGGACGATACCGGCATCCCGGATGAAGGCGGGCCGCGAGTTCACGGTCCCACTCAGCACCGCCGCGCTCGATGTTCTGGAGCGGGCGCGCAAGCTGTCGGGCGAATCGCCGCTGGTGTTTCCGTCGCGGACCGGCGGACCGCTGCCGCCGAAAGCGCCGCTCAGGGTGCTCAAGCGGGCCGGGGTCGCCTCGACACTGCACGGATTCCGGTCGAGTGCCCGGTCGTGGATGGCCGAGTCGGGCGTCCCGGCGGAGGTCGCGGAGGCCTGCCTTGCCCACGTCCCGAGAAGCCAAGTCGTTCAGGCGTATCAGCGGTCCGACCTGCTGACACGCCGCGCCGAAGTCATGCAGGCGTGGGGCGAGTACCTCGGGTAGCTACACGCCGGCCCCGGCCCCGATCCGCACAACCCTTCCTCTTCCGTAGCGCGGTCGGCGGGCGACCGCGTTGCCGCCATCCACGGCGGCAAATCGAGCCGAACCGGCCTTGCCGGACCGGATTCCACGCCTCTGGACGATCATCCTTCGGTTCGCCAAGGGGGCGTCCCGCCGCGCCGCTGGCGGAGCTCTTCCGAGGCTCTGACACGTTATGACACAACATGATACGTCATAAGCACTTAGGTAATTTCCTAGGGGGTTGACGTGCTTGCGGACGTTCGTTCAGCGTTCGGGCATGGAGACGCTGGAGGGACAGTTCATTTCGCGCGTGAGCGCGTTTCTCGGGCGCTCGTGCGTGAGCCCGACGGCGTTCGGCCAGATGGCGGTGGGCGATCCGAATCTGATGCGCCA
>NZ_CANPVT010000016.1 GCF_947581735.1 Candidatus Palauibacter soopunensis | reverse complement strand
GACTTTAGATGATTCCCTGCCGTGATTCGGACCCCTCGTGATCCGTGTGGACGGCGGTCCTGCACCGGGAGAGCGGAGGCGGCGTCCACGCGCACATCCTCGCCGCGCAGTGCGACCTACAGACGGGCCGCAGCCTGAACATCGCGCCCCCCGGCTGGCAGCAGACCTTCGATCCGCTCCGCGACGCCTTCAACCACGAGCATGGCTGGAGCCGCCCGGACGATCCGAGGCGCGCGAGGGCACAGCGGCCGGGCCACGTGGCCTACATCGAGGCGTCGAAGCTCAGGGCCGGGCTCGAACACGAGGCGGACCCGCGCACGCTGATCCGCGACTACCTCGTGCAGCGCGTCGAGCACGGCGCGGTCAAGGACCGAGCCGACGTGGTCTCCGCGCTGGAGGACGTTGGCCTCGACGTGACCCGCCAAGGCAAGGACTACATCACCGCCCGCGATCCCGACAGCGGGAAGCGGTGGCGGCTGAGAGGAGAACTGTATGAACGAGACTTCGAGCCCGGGCGACTTGACCTCCCGGCTGAGGAGCAGGCTGGAGGCCGACCGGAGGCGAATCGAGGACGAAGCCGCGCGCGAGCTCGCGCGGCTCGGCGAGAACTTGAGCGCCGTCGCAAGCGGCGCGCTGCGTTCCATCGAGGCCGATACGGCCGAGGCGACCGGTCGGATGCGCGAGTTGCTGATGAAGGCCTGGCTCCGGCCGCTGGTGGTCGGCATGAGCCTCTTCCTCGGTATCTGCTTCGGAAGCTTGGGGACGATGCACTGGCTGTCGAGGAGCATCCACGACCGGATCGAGACCTTGGACGAGCTGGACACGCGGACCCGGTGGGCGCGCGCGACGCTGGCCGAGATCGAGGAGACGACGTGGGGCGTCGAGTTGATGGTGAGCAGCGGGGACCGGTACGTGTCGCTTCCCGCCGGGACGACGGTCCGCCCGGCGTTCACCCTGGACGGGCGGCCCTACTTGAAGCTGTCGAGGGATTGAGGAGGGAGCTGCGTGACCGACTTGGAACGGCGGCTGACGGCCGCCTTGGAAAGGTTGTCCGGGCAGTACGAAACGGAACAGCGGCGGCAATCCGGGCAGATCGGAGCGTTGCGAGAACAGGTCGAAGCCTTGCAGCGGCAAGTCGAGCGGCTGAGCGCGCGGGTGACGGACTTGACCGGATACTCCGGGACGTACGGCGCAGGGCCAGGGAGCAGATGGAGATGACGCGGCAACTGCTGGAAAGGATCAGGCGGCCCGGGCCGGATCGCGATTCCGGACCGAGCCGGTGATGGTTCCCGACGGTTGGCACGGGTCGTATCGAGCCGCGCGGGTGGGCCTCAACTCGGCCTCGTCCGCTCTTGAACGAGATCGGTCCACATCGACATCTTTGGGGATCGCCGACTCCACGGCTAGGGTGGATTGATCGAGGAGGCGGAGTGCGCCTCCGGTCGAAAGCATGTCGTCGGCCATTACATTGTCTGCCGTTACTTGTGTAACGGATGACGGAAACGCGTTCCTTCGCGGTCAGTGTCGGGGGTCGGCATGATTCAGTTTGCACAAGGAGACCCTCCCGTTCCGACTCCCATTCGTTTCCTTGGCCGGATGGCCATCGTGTGGGCGGCGTTGGGAATTGGTTCGACCGCAGCCCCCGCGCAGGGCCAGGGCTAGCAGTCCGTGGAACAAAGGGATAATCGAAGCGCCGGGCGGTGAATGCGGCCACGGCGCATCTCGATGGTCGCAGGGCCGAAAATCGCGCTGAGAGGGCCGAGACGGCGGCGGACGAGGCCGAGAACGCGCCCGATGGCGGCCCAGAGGTGTCGAGCGAGGGCTGCGGGCGCCCCGGCGAAGCCCTGAAGGCCGCGCGGGGTGCCGATCCCGTACAGGCTGCGCATCAGCAGCCCGAGGTTGGAAGGCGGCGGCCGGGAGTGTGCTGATTTCTGTGTAAATGGCCATGGAGTAGACTCTGGAAGCCGGAGGAGACCATAGCCAGGAAGAGGAAGGATGCAACCGAGCGGGAGGTGAAGGAGCTTCTCGACAGCCTGATGGAGGGCCGCAGCCCGGAGGAGATCATGGGCGGCGGCGGGCTGCTGGACGCGCTGACGAAGCGAGTGATGGAGCGGGTTCTGGAGGGCGAGCTCACCGAGCACCTCGGCTACGAGAAGCACGCGAGGGAGGGTCACAACGGCGGCAACTCGCGCAACGGCCGCACGCGGAAGCGGGTCAAGACGGACACGTCGGAGCTTGAGATCGAGGTGCCGCGGGACCGCGACTCGACGTTCGACCCGCAGTTCGTGAGGAAGGGCCAGCGCCGGCTGGGCGGGTTCGACGAGAAGGTGCGGTCCCGGGGCCACGTGCAGACGCACGCCGTCTATCTCGCGCTCGCCCTGAACCTGGAGGGCAACAAGGAGCTCTTGGGGCTGTGGGTGGGCGCGGCGGAGGGGGCGAAGTTCTGGCTCTCGGTCCTGACGGAACTCAGGAACCGGGGCGTCGAGGACATCCTGATCGCCTCGATCGACGGACTCAAGGGCTTTCCCGAGGCGATCGAGTCGGTGTTCCCGAAGACGCAGGTCCAGCTCTGCGTCGTGCATCTGGTGCGCGGCTCGCTCCGGTTCGTCTCCTGGAAGGAGCGCAAGGCCGTCGCCCGGGACTTGCGGGCCATCTACCGGGCTCCGAGCCTTGAGGCGGCCGAGACGGCGCTGGAGGCCTTTTCAGAGCGCTGGGACGAGCGTTTCCCCGTGATCAGCCGGAAGTGGCGGGCGAACTGGGCGAACCTGACCCCGTTCTTCGATTATCCGCCCGAGATCCGCAAGGTCATGTACACGACGAACGCGATCGAGGCCCTGAACGCGCAGCTCACCAAGGTGACGAGGAAGCCGCGGCGCGTTCCCGACCCCGGAGGCGGTCAGAAAGGTGTTGTACCTCGCGATCGACAGGGCCTCGGAGCGCTGGACCCGGCCCGTTCAGGACTGGAACCGCCGCCCTGAACCACCTGTCGATCGTGTTCGAGGGCCGAGTGCCCGTATGAGTGCGAGGGCCATTTACACAAAAAATCTGACACGCCCGCGGCGGCCTGAATCAGGATCCGTTTTCGGATCTCCTCCCGGCCGCGAACGTGGACACGGCGGAGTCCTCCCGTCTCCAGCATGTGCGCGAAGCCACGCT
This sequence comes from Candidatus Palauibacter soopunensis, assembly GCF_947581735.1. NCBI lineage: Bacteria > Pseudomonadati > Gemmatimonadota > Gemmatimonadia > Candidatus Palauibacterales > Candidatus Palauibacteraceae > Candidatus Palauibacter > Candidatus Palauibacter soopunensis. The sequence goes on along the minus strand of NZ_CANPVT010000016.1, from coordinate 2,253 downwards.
CCAGCTTCTCGCCGCGCTGACGCAGAAGCCGCTTCCCCCTGTCGCCCCGGATCCGTCGTCGGTTGGCGTGGGTCGGCTTCTTCGCGTCCGGGTTCCGCTTCCAGTTGCGCCGTCCCCGGTCGGGCTCGCTCACATAGCTTCGCAGTCCCCGGTCCCTCACCCCCCGTCATCGTCTTGTTCGAGTGATATCCCTTGTCCGCCACGACCTCCCCCGGAGCCGCCTCGACCGCCTGCCAGCTGCCGCGCCGCCTCGTCCAGCGTCACCGGCAGCGAGGCCGTGTCCCCGCCGTCCATCGATTGCACGGTCACCGCGCAGACCGCCCCGGTCTCCAGATCGACCGCCTGCTCGAACTTGTGCGCCATGCGGGTGCCGCCGTCCTTCATCTTCGCGATCCGCGCCTCTGGATCGTGCGGATGAACCCACTCCTTGTTCGAGGTCTTCTTCTTCGGGCGCGTCCGGTCCAGCTTCGCGAGATCCTCCCGCGTCGGCGTCTCGATCCCCGACGCCTTCGCCACCTGCTCCAGCCACTCCTCGTAGCCGCCTCCAGCTTCGTCGCGTCCACCCCCAGCGTCTTGCCGCTCAGGAGACCCGAGGACCGCAGCAACTCCACCACCCGACCGAACACGGCCGCGTGCGCCTCGACGCTCAGCCGCTTGCGCGTCTTCGACAGGCCGGAATGCTCCGGCGGGTTCTTCGAGAGTCCGTATCCCAGGAACTCGCGCAACGAGATCGAGTCCGCGCACCGCCACGCGATCCCCCGCTCCGAGCCGATCCCCTCCAGATACCCCACCATCAGCACCCGGAAGTACACGCCCGGCGGAATGCCCGGCCCCGCTTCTCCGCGTAGAACTCGCGGCACGCCTCCTCCGCGAACTCGTCGAAGCCGTGATCATCCAGCAGCCGGTTCAGCGCCCGGTAGAACGGGTTGCCCAGCGCCCGAACCTCACTGGCCGCCACGAACAACTCCCGCTGCCGACCCTTGCGCCGCCTGCCCATCGCCATCGCCTTCCTCCTTGCCGAAGGACACGGTGTCCCTCCAATTCAATCGACACCAAGGACGGCTGCGGACGACTTTAGCCACGGGCTGCTAAGCCCGTCGCTACCGACCTGAACGTGGACGCGCCGGAAAACCCGCTTTAATTTCTTTGGGGAGGGACAGGTGCGAGCGATAATGCCAAGATACGGTCGGGTGCGAATCCTCCCGCTCCTTCTGGTCGGAGCCGCAGTCCTCAACGCGGCCTGCGGTGGCGGCGGAACCGTCGACCCCAGGCCCACGCCACCTCCTCTCCCACCGCCGCCTCCTCCTCCGCCCGCCAACCGGGCGCCGGCGGCGGCTACGGCGATTCCGGATCAGATGGTCGTCGAGGGGCAGACCGTGACAATGGACATCTCGGCATCGTTCTCGGATCCGGACGGCGACGCGCTGAGCCATGCGGCGGCGACGTCCAACGCCGCAGTCGCGACCGTCGCCCTTTCGGGCACCGATCTGTCCGTGACGGGCGTCGCGCAGGGCGCGGCGGCGGTGACCGTCACGGCCTCCGACCCGGGCGGACTCTCTGCCTCGCAGAGCTTCGCCGTGGAGGTGGCGGCACCGGCGCCCACGATCGTGACGGTCACGCCGAACACCGCGATGCTCACCGCGATCGACCAGACGGTCCGACTGTCCGCCGATGTACACGACCAGCTCGGCCGCCCGATCGCGGGTGCAGCCGTGGTCTGGTCGAGCGGCGATGCCAGCGTCGCGTCGGTGGATACGAGCGGCCTGGTGACGGCCCTGGCCAACGGGAACGCGACCGTCACGGCCCGCTCTGGCGATGTGTCGGACAGTGCTTCGATCGTGGTCTCTCAGACGGCCGCGATGGCGGAGGTCACGCCCACGACCCACACCCTCGCGACGGGCGACACGGTGCGGCTGGTCGCGACGGCGACGGACGCCAACGGACACGTGGTCGCCGACGCGGCTTTCGGCTGGACCTCGAGCGATACCGCGGTCGCCTCCGTGGACAGCCTGGGCCTCGTACGAGGGGTGGCCGAGGGAACGGCGACCATCACGGCGGCCGGCGGCGGTTCGGCCGCGGGAGTGGAAGGGATGGCGGAGATCGCGGTGCTTCCGCCGCCTCCGCCTCCGGATCTCACCGGGACGTACCTCCTCGAGAGCCTGGTCGGGACGTCGACGGGCGGGACGCTGCTCACTCGACCGACGGTATCGGGAACGCTGGAACTCACGCAGGAGGCGCCGGTGGGAGATGCCG
>NZ_CANPVT010000015.1 GCF_947581735.1 Candidatus Palauibacter soopunensis | reverse complement strand
CGAGGTCCGTGCTCAGGAACCGGAGGCTCCGCGTCCATTGCTCCTGGACCGTCGCGCGTCTGCGCGAGTGGAAGTCGTGGACGAACCGGTTCAGGAAGTATTTTGTCGTGGGATCGAGCGGATCGGCCTGCGCGGTGGCGGCCTCATAGGACAGCGCCTCGGCGCGGCCCACTTCGTCCACCCGGACGACGATGGGCTTGGGCGGCTCGGCGCCCGCGATCCGAAGCAGGACGAAGACGCCAAGCACGATGCTCGCGGAAAGGAAGGTCAGGATCGTCCGGAGCTTCCGGTTCGCTTGGACCGCCTCGCCCCAGATCTCGGCGTACTCGCGGCCCGCGTCACGGTCTCGCTTCATCATTGGATCTCCTTTCAGTTCAAACGGGGGGCTTGGCGGGGGCGGCCGCGCCGCCCGCTCCGCGCATGACGAGGGCCATGAACCCGGACCCGGACGAGCCGGAACCGGAGACGAGCATCGAGGCGAGTTCGCCGACCTTGAGCCCGGCCATGAGGCCGGAGACGACGAGCGGCATGAGGACGACGGCCCAGAGCCAGAGCTCGAACGGGTCCGCCGTGCCGGTGCCCATCAGGGCATCGGCGTAGGTCGTGATGTAGCCCATGCCGACGCCCATGAAGACCCTGAGCACGGCACCGGCCACGACGCCGTAGAGCGTGTAGACCATCATGGTCCGGAACCATCCCCAGAACAGGAACGCGAGCGGCTCGAAGAGCAGGAACGCGATGAACACCGGACCGAGCAGGATCGCGATGGCGATGGCGACCTGCGCCCAGATCACCTGCGCGTAGGTGACGCAGAACAGCGCCAGCAGGCAGACCACGAGCGAGGCGCCCATCACGAGCGTGATGAGCGAGGAGAAGATCACGGTCGCGCCGGCCGTTACGATCGAGAGCAGGTTCCCCGTGGACCATGCGGCGCTCAGGTGCGCGGAGTACGCCTGCACGAGCGCGGTCATCTCGGTGTACCCTGCCGACACCACGTCGGACAGAAACAAGTTCTGAAGCCAGATTCCGCCTCCGGCGATCATGGCGGGGAACGTCAGCCCGACGCCGGGGATCGGGACGACATAGTAGTGGAGCAGGGTGCGGGGGATCGCGATCCCGATTACGAGCTTGATGATCTCCCAGGGCTGGAACGTGCCGCTGAACGCGATCTTGAGTCCGGTCCAGGCGACCATGACGGCGGCGAGCCCGCCCCAGAGCTGGAGCCCGAGCGTGTGAACGTCGGGCGCGGCCCCGCCGACGACGGTGTCGAGCACCACGTCGAGGAAGCTCTTGAAGTCCTGAAGCTGATCGGCGGGGATCTGCGCCGGGACGTTCGGGTCGATGGACTGCGGGGGCAGTTGCATGGCCGTCGCGCCCTACCGGTAGAACGAGGGGACGCGGAACAGGAGCCCGTCTCGGAGCGCGGCCCGGTTCAGCGAAGCCGCGTTCCGCATCGTCCCGGCGAGCGCGTTCGCCCGCGCCCGGCCGTCGTGCCAACGACCCAGCCATTCGAGGTGGGCGAGTTCGGCCTGCCGCGCACGGCTCGCCTCGCGAGCGGCTTCGTGGGCGAGCACTTGGCCGAGCGCCGCGTTGATCCTCCCTTGGCTCAGCGAGGCCGCCACCCCGGCCTGCTGGAGGGCCGTGTTGGACAAGTTCCCATTCGCGGTGAGGTCGCCGAACGAGCCTTGCGCGCTCTCGATGGTCCCGGCGAGCGCCGCCGCCGCGTCGAGGGCCGCGTAGTCGAGCACGCGCTGCCGGTCGGCGGACTCGCGGGCGCTGCGGTGGTTCTCCAGCGCCCGCGTCGCGGCTTGCGGCGGAAGGTTGCTGAACAGAGCGAGAATGTCGGCATCCGACACCCGGTCGGCCGCGTTGCGGGCGGTGCGCCAGTGTCGCGTGAACGAGCGCCCGGTCCCCATCGCGCGGACGGCATCGACCGTCCCTCGGGCTGCGCCCGTGAAGTCGGACCGCCAACCGAGTCCGTCACGCACGAGGCCGACGGGATCGGCGGCGAGGTCGGAGAACGGTCGGAGGAGCGCGTCGATCTCGCCCTTGGCGGCGCGCTCCATGTGGTCGAGCTGGTCTTCGAGTTCCGTAAGCTGGCGGGCCATCGACCGGATCTGGGTGACCTGGTGCGAGATCTGCGTGATCTGGTTCGCGATGATCGTGGCCCGCTGGAACCAGCTCCCGAAGTCGAACTGCGCGCTCGCGGGAGCGGCGCTGGCCAGCATCAGGAGCAGCACGAGGAAAACGGTGGCGAGGGAACGGAATCGCATGGACAAGTCCTTTCTCTTATCGGTCTGTCGGAGGGGTGGGGACGAGGACATCGGAGGTGAACCAGATGCGGAGCCGGTGGCCCGCGCGGATCGTGATCTCGGGCAGTCGGTTGAGATACCGGTCCAGCATCGAGGTGGCGCTGCCTCCGAGCCCCTGTCCGACGCCTGCTTGGAGTCCGTAGGGCGAGGCTCCGGCCAGCGTGAGACCGCTCAGCGCGCCGACCGCTCCTGCGGCCGCGAACGTCGAGAGGTAGCGGCGGTTCACTTGGTCGCGGAGCGCGCTCTCGCCCGTCTGGTTGAGGCCGGCGAACTCAAGGTCGATCCAGCTTCCATCGGGCAGCAGCAGCCGGTGGAACGAGACGGCAAGCCGGGTCTGGTCCCGGTTCTGGACGGCCCGTGCCGTGCCGACGACGCGCGCGCCGCGCGGGACCAGCACCCGCTGGCGGTCGGCCGAATAGAGCGGCGCCGACACCATGGCGAGCACCGGGCCGGGGAACTCGCCCGACAACTGGGTGACCAGCACCGCCTCCAGGAACGTGCCCTCGTGGATGCGTTCCCAGCCCGGCGGGTCAACCGGCCGGACCAGACGGACGGGCTCGGAGGCGCCGGACGCGGGTAGACCAGTCCGCGCCGCCGAACCGCCCACGCCGGGCGGCAGCCCTCCGCCCGCCAGTCCGGCCGCCATCTCGGCCTCAAGGGCGGCGAGGGACTGCCCGAGGGACGCGAGTGCGCCGTCGAGTACGGCGTCGGGAGACTCGGGCGCCACGGGAGACGCCGCGGCATCGGTGGATCCGTTCGGATCCCGGTGCGACTGCGCGACGGGAAACGAGCGGAGCGAGCGCGTCCTGCGCTCGACCTCCTCCAGCCGGAGCGCCTCGCGCAACTCGAACTCGGCGCGGCCCATGCCGGGGGCTCGGCCGCCTGCGCCGTCATTCGCCCCGGCGGACCCGGCGCCGGAGGGGGCTCCGGCCGCGCTGTCCGGCGGACTGTCGCGGGAATCGGCTGCGGCCCGTTGCGTCTCGCGCTGCGTCTCGTCGCGGATGCCCGCATCGAACGACCGGCCCTCCCGGTCGTTCACCGCCCGCGGCTGCACCGGCGCTCCGGCGGCGGTGGCGTCTTCACCGGGACCGGCGAGCGATGACGAGAACAGCAGTCCGGCAACCAGCACGGCGATCAGGACGACCCCCGCCTTCGTGACCATGCCGCCCGGAAGCGCGCCCTTCGGCTCCTTCACCAACCGCTTCCAGAGGCTCATCTCGAACCCTCCCGGGGCTCGAACCGCCACCTGGCCCGACGGTCGCCGATCTGGAGCCACCCGTCGCCCACCACGCGATGCAGGATGTAGAGGCCGTCGCCGGCGAGCTGAACGGGGACGACCGCGGGCTCGCCGTCCCTCAGCTCGTACACCCCGAACGACTCCTCGCGACCCGAGCGGATGTAGGTGAACTTGCCGTCGTGCCACATCGCCTCGACCAGGAACGGTCGCCGGGTGGCCGCGCGGTCAAGGCGGTACTCGAACGCAATGCGTGTGGGATACTCGGCGCGGAGCGCCTCGATCTCCGCTTCGGCTCGCCGGCGGGCCTCGACGATCCCCGCCTCGGCTTGTTCCTGTGCGCGGCGCGCGGCTTCGACCGCCTCGGCCGCCATTTCGCGATAGGCGGAGACCTCGCTCCGGGCGACGAACCCGGGAGCGCCGGACGGGGCCTCCCCCTCCGCACCCGCCTCGACGCGGACCACGAGATGCGGCGGCTTCTCGCCGCTTTCCGAGACAAGGAACGAGTAGATGCGCCCCGACTCGCAGACGAGCGCGACATTGGTCGCCGCGTCCTCGGCCAGCGGCTTCAGGTACGCGACGTTCGCCGCGCCGGTCAGGTGCCAGTACTCGGAGTCGCCAGCCACGAAGTCGAGGATGCGCTCCCCGGCCGGAAGCACGATGACCGTGGTATGGCGCACGCGCGCGCGGAGCCGGGGGATCCGCTCTTCGCCTTCCTGCGGCACCGGCACGCGGAGCAGGGCGGCATCGGTGGTCGCTTGCTGCGCGGCGGCATCGCAGGGAACCACGGCCAGAAGCAGCGTCAGCAGTACAACGACGATCCCGAGCAGGATCGCCGCGGTCGGGGTTGCTTTCATGGTGTTCACGTCCTCTCGGTTGGTGGGGTGGGATGGGTTCGGCCCGCGAGCGCTTCGAGCGCCCGGACCAGCCCGTGCCTCGCCACGGCTTCGGCGCGCCTCTCGGCGTCGAGCGGCGAGGAGGTGTAGAGCCAGTAGCTCTCCGGATCGACTTCGAGGCGGAGCACCGCCGCCTCGTCCGGGCGGCGGAGATACAGTTCGCGCTTGGGCGTCAGCGCCCGGATCCGGGCGACCTCCGACTCGTTCAGCCGGAACAGCGCCCCGGCCTCGTCGGGCAGTTCGGCGTTGGCGAGGAACAGCTTGGTGGGGATCGATTCGAGGAGCGCCGAAGCGCCCGGCGTCCCCGTCACGTCCACGGCGGACTGCGTCGCGAGCACGAGCGCGGCGTTCTTCTTCCGCCACGTCTTGGCCGCCTCGGCCAGGTAGTTCAGCACGGCGGGGTCCTGCATGTACCGCCACGCCTCGTCCACGACCATCAGCTTGAGCCGCGCCGTCTCGGCCGGGTCCTCGATCTCCAGGCGCATGCGTTCCAGCAGGTACGACAGTGCCGCTTCGCACAGGTCCGCGTGCTCGGCCGCGCCCGCCAAGTCGATCACCTGCCAGTCCCGGAACTCGATGTCCGCCCCGCCCGCGGGGGCGTTGTCAAAGAACGCGCCCCACGCGCCGCCCTCCGTCCAGCGGCTCAGCGCGGGCCACATCGCGGACGGGAGCGAACCGGCCAGCCCGGTGAGCGTCCGGCGCTCCGTCCCGAGCGCATAAAGGTCCTCGATCCGCGCGCGGATCTCGCTCGTGTCCGCGCCGTCGGGATCGTATCCGCCCAGCTTCAACAGCCGGAGCACCCAGCCCGTCAGGAACTGGAAGGTCCGCGTGGTCGCGGGCAGCGCGAAGGGTGTGAGCCGGAGCGTCGGCTCCGCTTCTCCCGGCGCGAGCTCCAGGTACCGGCCCCCGAGGAACCGGGTCAGCCAGCGGTAGGAGCCGCCGAGGTCCAGGATCAGGATGCGCGGATCGTACTTGAGCGCCTCGACCAGCAGGAAGTTGAGCGTGAAGCTCTTGCCCGAGCCCGTCGCGCCCAAGATCAGCGTGTGGCCCACGTCGCCACAGAACAGGTCGTAGCGGTACGCCGTGCGCCACGGCGTCTCGAACACCGCCAGCGGTTCGCGGTCCAGATGGCGGCTCCTACGGTTTCCCTTGGGCGGCCCGAACACGGGCGCAAGGCACGCCGCGAGGCCCGCCGATACGAACACCTTCCGCACCTGCCGCTTGCGCGGCTGCGCCGGGAGCCGGGCGAACCACGCGGGAAGCTGGCCGTAGCCCTCGCGGATGACCTTCGCGTCGTGCGCGGCGAACAGGCGGCGCACGTCTCCGTCCAGCCGCTCTATCCGTTCCAGTTCGCCGTGGAGCGCCACGGTCAGCGACGCTTCGCCGTAGGCCACGCCGTCGGCTTCGAGTTCGACGAGCGCCGCTCCCAGACGGTCGGACTCGGCGGCCGCCGCGGAATCGACCATCGCCGCCGCCGTGCCCTGGGCGTCCTGGGCGTGCGCCATCATCGAGTAGCGCCGCGAGAAGTAGTGGCGCTGCGCGCCTCGGATCCGGCGCCGCGCCGCCTCCACCGTCCACGGCCGCCATTCGAGCGAGACGGTCGTCACTGCGTCCAGGCAGTACAGGTCGCGGAGGAGGTTCGCGTGCGCCTGGCCCGGCGGCGACAGCAGCGAATACAGAATGACCGGCTCGCCGTCCAGCCGGAGGTGCGACCGCTCCGCCTCCAACTCCGACAGCGCGAGCCGCCAGTTCATGCCGCTGCCCGTCGCACCGTCCCAGAACGTGCCGGGGCGGTTGATGAGTTCGGACAGCAGCCGGGAAGCCTCAAGGGCTCCCAGCATCTCGACCGGCGTGTGCTCGGTCACGAGCGAGCGGCCCGCGTCGATCATGGCCCGGAACCGGCCCGCCGCCGCCTCGATCTCCGAGGCCAGGTAGGTGGCTGCCGTCTTGCCTCCGCGCTTCCGAAGCCGCTTGAGCCAATTCACCGGTCCCGGCCCGGAACCCCCGCCGGCCGGGCGGAGGCCCGGGTCGTGGGACCAGACCACGAAGGCGTCGAGCCGCTGGACGCGCTCGGCGAGGAACGCGCTTCGCTTGCGGCCCGAAAGGGACGCGATGTCCGAACCGCCGTCCCCCGGACCGTCGGCGAGGCTGGGGCGGCGGAGCATGTGGAATTGGAGGCGCGTGTAGGAACTCAGGCCCGACATCAACCGCTGCCAAAGCCCGAGCACGCGGTCGATCTGCTCCGGCGTGCGGCCGTCCAGTGCGGCGGGCCGGATCCGGCCCGCCGCGACCAGTTCGCCCGAACGGGTCAGGCAGGTGCGGCCGTCGTCGAGCCAGCCCCAGTAGGGCA
>NZ_CANPVT010000014.1 GCF_947581735.1 Candidatus Palauibacter soopunensis | reverse complement strand
TGGACGAGGTGGGCCGCGCCGAGGCGCTGGCCTACGAGGCCGCGACCGCGCAGGCGGACCCGCTCGATCCCACGACGAAGTACTTCCTGAACCGGTTCGTCCACGACTTCCATTCGCGCCGCCGCGCGACGGCGCAGGAGCAATGGACGCGGAGCCTCCGGTTCCTGAGCACGGACCTGGCGAACGCGGCATTCCAGAGGGACGGCGCGGAGGTCGCGAGCGTGGCGGCGGGCACCGCCGACACCGAGACCGAAGTCGAGCAGGTGGTGCTCCGCATCCATCCCGCGCCCGAGCCGCCGCACGGCGCGACGGCCGACTTCGACCTCGTGCATCTGAGGGGCGAACAGGAGCTGCGGCGCGAGCGCTGGTCGCTCACGCTCCGGTTCGAGTTCCTCGACAGCATTCCAAACGAGCTGGTCGTCCACAACCCGATGGGACTCCTCGTCACCTACATGCGGGCCGACCGGGCGCTCGTGACGGGGGACGAGCGATGATCGCGCATCTCAAGGGGCGCGAAAAGGCGCTGAAGGCGTTCGGCTGGACGGGCAGGAGGGCCGAGTGGATCGCGCTGGTCTGCCTGCACAGCGGCGTGTTCACCCGCGACCAACTCTCCGGCTGGCTCGGCATCCACCGCCGCACCGCCCGCCGGTTCATCCGGGACATGTCGGACCGGCGGCTGGCGTCCAGGGACCGGCTTGCGGGCCGGAGGATCTGCCGGGTCTACGCTCGCGCCGTCTACCGGGCGCTCGGGGCCGAGGACATCCGCCATCGCCGGATCGCCTCCGTCCCGGTGCTCCTCCGCCGCCTGCTCTCGCTGGACTACGTGATGGGTCACACCGACCAGGCGTGGCTCCCGACCGAACCCGAGAAGGTCGGCGCGTTCGAGGCGCTCGGCATCGAGCGCGCGCTGCTGCCCGTGCGCGTCTACCGGGGCGGCGGCGGCAATACGCGCCGCTACTTCCCCCTCAAGCTGCCCGTCGCGCTCGACGCTGGTGGCGCGGTGTTCGTCTACGCCGATCCCGGCCACGAGACCACGACGGGCCTCCACTCTTGGGGTCGCACACACCGGGAACTCTGGGGCGCGCTCCGGGACCGGGGCCTGCCCGTCGAGGCCGTCGCGGTAGTTCTGAGCGACGGGGAGTTCGACCGAGCAGAGAACGTTCTTGCCAACTGGACCTCCCCGGCCCGGTCCCCCAGCCGCTCGAAGGTGTCCGCGACCGGCCGCGAGATCCGCCGCGAGATCGATCGTGTCGAACAGGGCATCCGCAGCAGGGACGCGGAGGTGATCGGGGAGCACGGCAGCCTCCGGGGCTGCCTGGTCCGGCTCGCGGAACTCCGGGCCGCGCTTCCGACCGCACCGTCCGAAGTGATGATCGACGGCTTCACGGTGTGGCGTTCGAGCCGCCTGTCGGGGGACGTGTTTTGAGCGCCGGCAGCGGACGCAGGTGGCAAGTCCTGCGTGTCCGGCTCACTTTGGGGGTCGCCGGACACGAAATCTCCGTTCGGCCGGACACGGCCCCGGCCGCCGATGTCGCTGGTGCGCTTACGGTTGGGCCGCGGCCAGCGGAGCGCGGGTGCCGATCCGCGCTCCCTGGACGTGGCTGGGAGCGACCCCCCATCTCGGCAAACCTCGATTGGCGCCGGGGTGGATGGAGCCGGACATCCCCATCCTCCCCTCCGCTGCGGGGTCGCTCCCAGCCAGCAGTCCTTCCAGGAAGGGTGTCCAGCCGATGAGAACGGGCACGCCCGCCATCATCGGGTCCGCCATCGGCGCGGTCGGCGCGCGGGCGCTCAAGGCGCCGTTCCCGCCGCCGGGCGCGAACCAGTACCTCGACCTGATCGCCTCGAACGATCCGGGCCTGCACGCCGCGCTCCGCGTCTGGCACCACGCGTGGCCCGCCGTACTGGTCGTGCTCGCGGGCTCGTTCGCGCTCTCGGTCTGGCGGGTCTGGCTCCAGCCGCTGTTCCGGACCAAGCGGCGGGGCGAGTTGCCCGAGTGGCCCGCTTCGCCCGCCGACGATGCGCCCTCGCTCGTGATCGGCGAGCTGCACCATCCGACCGTGCCGGAAGAGAGCGAGCAGCCGTCGTGGCTCGTGGTCCCCGAGAAGGGGCTCTACACCGGCACGCTCATCGTGGGCGCCGTCGGCACGGGCAAGACCAGCGGCTGCATGTACCCCTTCGCCCGCCAGATCCTCTCCTGGCGGGCCGACGATCCCGGCCGCCGCGCGGGCGCGCTCGTGCTGGAGGTCAAAGGCGACTTCTGCCACCAGGTCCGCGGCATCCTCGAAGACGCGGGGCGCGCGGACGACTACCTCGAAATCGGGCTCGGCGGCTCGCTCCAGTGGAACCCGCTCGACGATCCGCTCTTGGACTCCTACTCGCTTGCCTACGGCGTTGCATCCCTCATCAACCAGCTCTTCGGCAAATCCAGAGAACCGTTCTGGCAGCAGGCGTACACGAACCTCGTCCGCTGGATCGTCGAGCTGCACCGGCTCCTGCCGGGCGGCTGGGTCACGCTCCGTGACATCTACCGCTGCACGGTGGACGCGGAGCTTCTGGCCCGGAAGATCCGCGAGGCCCGGGACCTGGCGGACCAGGTATCCCCGGTGGATGCCGTGATCGGCGACGACGCAATGATCGCCCACGCGGACGCGCTCCAGGAATGGGAATGGGATCCGGTCGGCACCGACGGGGTGCGCTCGCGGCTGGACGCCAAGCTGCGGGCAAAGCTGGCGAAGCTCGAAGTCACCTACGCGGTGGAGCCGGCCGGGGGCGGCGCGGGCGGCGAGTACCGGGAGCGGGTCGAGGCCATCGAGCGGTGGTACGACAAGGACTGGTCGGCGCTGGACGCCAAGCTCCGCACCTCGATCGTCGAGGGGATCAGCGTCTTCCTCTCGCTCTTCGACCAGCCGGACGTGGCGGGCGTGTTCTGCCCGCCGCCCCCGACAACCCCGGAGCCGGAACCCGTTCGCGGCGGCGAAGCCGACGTGGACGAGGGGGCGAAGGCTCCGCCCATGCCGGGGCTCCGCAGGAGGCTGCCCCCGCTCTCCGAGTTGATCGAGGGCGGCAAGGTGCTGGCGCTCAACATGCCGGCGGGCGCGAACCCGGCCTTGGCCCGCGCCATTGGCGTACTGCTCAAGAGCGCCTGGATGCAGGCGCTGCTCCGGAGGCCCGCCGAGGCCGCGCGGCGTCCCGGACGCTACATGCGGCCCGCCGTGTTCATTTGTGACGAATACCAAGCGTTTGCGACCGTGGGGCAGGACGACCCGGCGGGCGACGAGAAGGCGTTCGCGCTGACCCGGCAGTGCCGCTGCATCCCCATCGTCGCCACGCAGTCGATCTCGTCGCTCCGCTCCGTGCTCCCCTCGGGCGAGGCGTGGCGCACGCTCGTCCAGACGCTCCGCACCCGGATCTTCCTGTCGCTGTCCGACGAGGCGTCGGCCAAGGCCGCGTCGGAGATGTGCGGCAGCGTCATGAAGACGCGGGCCTCCTACACGTTCACCGAGACCACGGGCAGGCCCGAGTTCTCGCTCCTGTCCGGCCGCGCCGGGGGCGGGCGCGGCACCATCGGCGCGAGCAAGTCCTTCCGCCGGCAGAGCGAGCCGGTGTTCACGCCGCGCGAGTTCGGGCTGCTCGCCAACTACCAAGCGATCTGCCTGCCCTACGACGGGGTCGAGTCGCTCCCCGCCCGCCGCGTCTACCTGAAGCCCCACTACCTGCCGAGGGAGACGGGCTACTGGCGGCTCCGGGAGGAGGGGCGGATATGAAGCGCGCCAGCGGCGTCGGCCACCTCGCCCCGTTTCTCCCGGGGTTGGAGTCCCTGCTCGAAGACCCCGGGATCTCCGAGATCATGATCAACGGTCCCGGCAACGTCTGGGTCGAGCGTGCCGGAAGGCTGGAGCCCCACGAGGCGCCCGGACTCACCGCCGCCTGGCTCCACCGCGCGGCGATCCACATCGCCCGGCCGCTCGGGCTCGATCCCGCCGCGAGGCCGGTCCTGGACGCGCGGCTCGGCGACGGATCGCGGGTCGCCATCTGCACGCCGCCCGCCGCGCCCGAGGTCGCCATCACCATCCGCCGGTTCGGGGGCCGGGCGTTCACGGCCGAGGACCTCGTGTGCATGGGCTCGCTGCCGGAGCCGGTCCTCGAAGCCGCCCGGACGACGCTGCTTGCCCGCCGCAACGTCCTCGTCTCCGGCGGCACCGGATCGGGCAAGACGACGCTTCTGAACGCGCTGATCGAACTCCTGCCCGACGACGAGCGGATCGTCGCCATCGAGGACACGCTCGAACTGAGGATCGACCGCGCCAACGGCCTCCGGTTCGAGGCGGGAGCCACCCACGACACGCCCGTGTCGATCCGCGATCTGGTGCGCCACGCGCTCCGCCACCGCCCCGACCACATCGTCGTCGGCGAGGTGCGCGGGGCCGAGGCCGCCGATCTGCTCCAGGCCCTCAACACCGGACACGGCGGGTCGCTCACGACCGTCCACGCCAACAACGCCCGCTCCGCGCTCTCGCGCCTCGCCAGTTGCGCCATGCAAGCCGGGGACGCGCTGCCCTGGGAGGTCACCTGCCGGGGCGTCGTGGACGGGATCGCGCTCGTGCTGCACGTGGCGCGCCGGGACGGCCGGCGGTTCGTCGAGGAGGCGCTCGAAGTGCGCGGCTACGACGCGGCCACCGGCCGCTGGAACACCGCGCCCATCTGGGGCGGGGCGGCGAAGCCCCGCAAGGAAGCACCAACCCACACACCAAGGAGGTGAACGCATGAAGTGCGACGACACGACCATCCGCGTCGAGACGTTCGAGGACTTCGACCGCGAACTCGCCCGCGATGGCGGCGAGACGCTCGAAGTCGAGGCCGACCTGGCCAAGGAGTACGGCCTCTTCCCCGAGGACGTGGGGAGCGAGGACGAGATCGCGGCCGCCTGGGGCGACCCGCACGGCGAGGAGGTGGACGCATGAACCACGACGAATACCACCGCAAGTTCGCCGACGCGATCATCGAGCAGATCAGGCAGGGCACCGCGCCCTGGCAGAAGCCGTGGGCGCCGGGCGAGCGCGTGATGCCCATGAACGTCGACACCGGTCGCTCCTACCGGGGCGGCAACAGCCTGCACTTGGCCGCCGTCCAGCAGGAGCAGGGCTACGGCGACGTGCGCTGGGGCACCTACCGCCAGATCCAGGCGCGCGGCGGACAGGTCAGGAAGGGCGAGCGCGGCACCCGCATCCTCTCCTTCCAGGACCACAAGCGGATCGCCGTCACCGACGCGCAGGGCAATCCCAGGC
>NZ_CANPVT010000013.1 GCF_947581735.1 Candidatus Palauibacter soopunensis | reverse complement strand
TAGATGTGTATATGCGAGAGGTCGGCGAGCGCGCCGGCGGGGGAGAGGAGCCGGCGGCGGGCCGAGGGGTGGGCGCGGGCGTCGGCCCGGTCGTGGCGCGGGCCGAAGACGACGGGCAGCCCGGCCGCGGCGGGCTCGAGCACGTTGTGGAGCCCGGTGCCCCCGAGGCCGCCGCCGACATAGGCCACGTCGCCCGCCGCGTACAGCTCCGCGAGCCGGCCGACCTCGTCGAAGACGACGACGGAGGCGTCGGGTTCGGCGGCGGAATCGCCGATCTCGCTCCAGCGGATGACGCGTTCCCCGCGGGCCGTGCACGACGCGACGAGGGCGTCGACGTGCGCGGCGGTCGGCTCGTGCGGCGCGATCACGAACTGCCAGCCCGGGCCGCCATCCCGTCGCACGGCCGCCGCGGCATCGAGCAGTGCGCGTTCGTCGGCAGGCCACGTCGAGCCGGCGACGAGGCGCGGGGCCGCACCGTCCGCGGCTCCCAACACGGCGCGGAAAGACGCCGCCGAACCGTCCGCGCGAGCGCGGTCCGCCCGTTCGAGCGCCAGGTCGAACGCCGCGTCTCCTGTTACCGCCAGCACTCCCGGCCGGACGCCGAGCGCTTCGAGTCGCCGCGCGTCCGCCGGGGTCGCGGCGCCGACCGCGTCCAGCCGCGCATACGATGCGCGGAAGAGCCGGCGGGCGAGGGCGCCCGAGCGCCGGCTCCCGTCGCGGACGGTGCCGTTGATGAGCGCGGCGGGCACGCCGGCCCGTGCGGCCGCAGCCACGAGCCCGGGCCAGACGTCCAGCTTCGCGAACAGGAGCAGGCCGGGCCGCACGGCGGCGAGCGCCGCATCGCAGTCGAGCGCGCGGTCGAGCGGCGGCGGGCCCGAATGATCCGGATCCAGCCACGCGAGCGCCGCGCGGCCCGACGGCGAGCCGTGCGTGACGACGAGTTGCGCCCGCGCGCCGGGGCGCGGTCGGGACCGGGAGCCGCGCAGACGCCGGATCGCCGGCGCCGCACCGAGCAGTTCGCCGGCGGAAGCGCCGTGCAGCCACACGAGCGGTCCGGGCTCCCGGCCCCGTCCCCAGGCGGCCAGTTCCGCGGTGGCGCGCCGGCGGGCCGCCACCGCCTGCGCGATGTCCGGTCGGGTGCGCCGAAGCAGGGGCGCCGCAGCGAGCGCGACGCCAGCGGCCGCCGCCGTGAGGCGCGCCCCGGCGTTCACGACCGCGCCCCGGAGCTTTTCGCCCGCATCCCGTCTCCATATTCTCCCGCGTGCGCTATCTCGGGAACAAAACGAAGCTCGTGCCCTTCCTGCTGGAAGCGGTGGATCGGTTCCAGGCGGCACCCGGCGTCGCATGCGACCCGTTCGCCGGCACCGCCAGCGTGTCCGCGGCGCTCAAGGAGCAAGGCTGGCAGGTCCATGCGGGCGACCTCATGGCGTCGTCCTACGCCCTCCAGGTCGCACGAGTCCAGCTCGACGCGCCCCCGCGGTATCCCGCCTCGCTCCTCCCGGCGGCGGCCCGCAACGGGAAGCGGGAGATCGGCTACCGCACCGTGCTCGAGGGACTGGTCGAATTCGATGATCCGGACGGTATCGACGGCGTCGGCGATCACCAGGACGGGGGGCGTCCGGCCCGCGGGTTCATCTCGGAGCACTACACGAGCGACGGCACCGCCGGCCGCGAGCACGGACGCATGTACTTCTCCCCCGAAAACGGACGGAAGATCGATCGTGTCCGGACGCGGATCGAACGCTGGACGCGCGGGGCCTCGCACAGCGAAGCCGCGGCCCAACTTCTGATCGCGACGCTCATCGAGGCCGCCGACCGGGTCGCGAACACCACGGGCGTATACGCCTCCTTCGTGAAGACGATGCAGCCGAACGCCCTGCGCCCGCTCGAACTCCGCCCCATCGAACCGACCCCGCGCCGGGAAGGGGCCGGCGCCTGCAGCGCGTTTCGCGGACCCGCCGCCCGTCTGCTGGAATCCGTCGGTCCCGTCGATCTCGTCTATCTCGACCCCCCTTACAACGGCCGGCAGTATCCCGCGTATTATCACATCCCCGAACTCCTCGCGCTCGGCTGGGCCACGCCGCCAGAGATTCGGGGGAAGGCGGGACTCATACCCGACGAAGCGCAGCGCTCGGACTGGTGCCGGAAGCACCGGGCTCCGGACGCGCTGCGGGAGGTGCTGGAGGCCGCGGACGGACGCCACATCCTGTTCAGCTACAACGACGAGGGGCATCTGGACCGAGCCGCCATCGAAGACGCGCTGCGCGAACGCGGCCTGCCCGACACGTACGAGTTCCACGACCGGCCCTACCGCCGCTACCGGAGCGACGCCGATGGCCCCCAGCGGAGCTACCTGCGCGACGACGTGCGCGAACACCTCCACTACGTGAGGTGCGCGTGAGCACCGCGCGCCCGGGGAGCGCCCGCCTCCCGATTTCCCGCGCGCGCGCCGCGCTCGTCCTGATCCTGGTGTGCGCGGGCGGCTGCTCCCCGGCGTACGTCCTGCGCGCCGGCTGGGAGGAAGCCCGCATCCTCTCGGCGCGCCGCCCCATCCGGGCCGTGATCCACGACACGACCGTGGCCCGCGAGACCCGCGACAAGCTGCGGCTCGTCCTCGACGCGAGAGACTTCGCGGAACGCGACCTGAAGCTGCGCGCGGGGGCGAGCTACGAGTCCTTCGCGCAACTCAACCGCGATACGCTGGTCCTGAACGTGCTCGCCGCCCCGGAGTTCGCCCTGCGCTGGAAGACGTGGTGGTTCCCCATCGTCGGCCACCTTCCCTACAAGGGATACTTCGACTTCGACGACGCCCGCGCGGAGGCCGCCAGCCTGGCGGAGGAAGGCTATGACGTCTCGCTCCGGCCGGTCTCCGCCTTCTCGACGCTGGGCTGGTTCCCCGACCCCATCATGTCGACGACGCTGCGGCTCGACAGCCTGGGGCTCGTCGAGACCGTGATCCACGAGATCACGCACAGCACGTACTTCCCCACGGGTCAGGCGGATTTCAACGAGAGCTTCGCGAATTTCGTCGGGCACCGCGGCGCGATCGAGTTCTTCTGCGAGGCGGTGGCGGACGAGAGTGCCTGCCAACGGGCGCGGTGGAGATGGGAGGACACGCGCGTATTCGGTCACTTCTTCCACTCCATTCTCGCGCCGCTGGAAGAGGTGTACGCGTCCACGCTGCCGGACGACGCGAAGCGGGCGGCCAAGCGCGAGGTGTTCGAGGCGGCGGCCCGGCGCTTCGACACGGAGTACAAGCCGCGGCTGCACGCGCGGTACGCCTCGATCGACCCGGACGGTCTCGACAACGCGTGGATCATCTCGCGCCTCCTCTATTACACGAGGCTGGATGACTTCGAGCGCGTGTACGAGTCGCACGGCGCGCTGGTGCCCGCCGTCGAAGCGCTGATGCGGGAGGCCGCGGGCGGCGACCCGTGGGAGGCCCTGACGCGGCTTCTGGGTTCGAGATGACGGAACCGTTCGCCTGCGTGCGCTGCGACCGCGACGACCAGGGCCGGATCGATCGCGTCCCGTTCCCGAGCGAACTCGGCGAGCGGATCGTGGCCGAGATCTGCGCCGCCTGCTGGGAAGAGTGGAAGGAGCGGCAGATGCTCCTCATCAACCACTACGGGCTCAAGCTCCACGAATCCGCGGCGCGCGAGTTTCTCTACAAGAACCTCCGGATTCACCTCTTCGGCGAGGAGGGCACCGCCGCTTCGATCGACACCGGCGAGGAAGGGTCCGTCGAGTGGTAGGGGGCAGGTGACGGACTCCCTGGCGTCTGGCTCGACGCGGACGCCGCGCTAGGAGACGACGAGGTTGAGCATGCGGTCCGGGACGTGGATCACCTTGCGGATCGCGACCCCGTCGAGGCGCCGGATCACGTTCGCCTCGGCCAGCGCCGCCTCGCGCACGACGTCTTCCGGGGCTCCGCGCGCGACCCGGATCGTCGCCCGCAGCCGGCCGTTCACCTGCACCGGAAGTTCGACCTCGTCGACCACCAGCCTGCTCTCGTCCCAGGCCGGCCACTCGGCGTGATCGAAGATGCTGGACTCGCCCCCCAGCCGGGCCCACAACTCCTCGGCGATGTGGGGCGCGACCGGCGCGATCATGATCACGAGCGGCCGCACCTCATCGATCGAGGCCGTGCGCCCGCCGGAGCGCAGCGTGTTCAGGTAGTCCATCGCGGCGGCGATCGCCGTATTGTAGCTCAGCGCCTCGAGGTCCTCCGAGATCTGCCGGATCGTGGCGTGCAGCGCCCGCTCCACGTCGGCGTCGTCGAACCCCGTGCGCCCCGCCTCGGCCGCGGCCGTCACGCTGTCCCACACCTTCTTCAGGAAGCGCTCGGGCCCGGCGAGGCCGCTGTCGCGGAAATCCCCGCCCCGCTGGAAGGGGCCGAGGAACATCAGGTACATGCGGAACGTGTCCGCGCCGAACCGCGCGATGTACTCGTCCGGAAGGATCACGTTGCCGCGCGACTTCGAGATCTTGGCGCCGTCCCTGATGAGGAGGCCGTGTTTGCGGAAGCGGTCGTACGGCTCCTCGAACTCGAGGTGCCCGAGGTCGTGCAGCACCATCGTGAGGAAGCGGGAGTAGAGGAGGTGGAGGACGGAGTGTTCCTCGCCTCCGATGTAGCTGCTGACGGGTAGCCACTCCCGCGTCCGCGCGGAGTCGAACGGACGGTCGTCGAACTCGGTCGAGGGATAGCGCAGGAAGTACCAGCCCGAATCGAGGAAGGTGTCGGAGACGTCGGTCTCGCGCCGGGCCTCGGCGCCACACGCCGGACACGCCGCCGCGTGGAACGCCGGGTCGCGCGCGAGCGGACTCACGCCCGTCGCCGTGGGGCGGAAATCCTCGACGAAGGGAAGGACGACGGGGAGGTCCTCCTCCGGCACCGCCTGCGGGCCGCAGTCGTCGCAGTAGATGATGGGGATCGGCGGCCCCCAGTACCGCTGCCGGGAGATGCACCAGTCGTGGAGCCGGTAGTTGACCTCCGCCGCCGCGAATCCGCGCTCCGCCAGCCACTCGGTGATCGCGCGCCCGCCCGCGTCGGCCTCCATGCCGCTGAAACGTCCGGAGTTCACGAGAATCTCATCGGCGGTGTGCTCGACGAAGGCGGCCTCCGCCTCGGCTCCCCCGACATCCGCCGGATCCGCGCCCTCCGGGAGCGCCGCGCGGGAGCACACGACCTGGGCGACGCCCAACCCGAACTGGCGCGCGAAATCGAAGTCCCGCTGATCGTGCCCGGGCACGGCCATGATCGCGCCGGTGCCGTAGTCCATGAGGACGTAGTCGGCGACCCACACGGGAATGTCCTCTCCCGTGGCCGGGTTCCGCGCGTACCCGCCCGTGAACACGCCGGTCTTCTCGCGCTCGTCCGTTTTCTGCCGTTCCACGAGGTCGATCGCCGCGGCCGCGCGCACGTAGGCCTCCACGTCGGCGCGCCGCTCGTCCGTCGTGAGCCTCTCGACGAGGGGATGCTCCGGCGCCAGCACCATGAACGTCGCGCCGAAGAGCGTGTCGGGGCGCGTCGTGAACACCTCGATCCGATCCGAGTCCTCAGTGCCCGAGGCGTCCGCGGCGGCCGCCCCCCCCGCAACGCCCGAGAGCGGGAAGTGCAGCCGCGCGCCCTCGGAGCGGCCGATCCAGTTGCGCTGGGCCGTCTTCGTGGTTTCGGACCAGTCGATCCAGTCCAGGTTGTCGAGCAGACGCTGCGCGTAGTCCGTGATCCGGAAGAACCACTGGCTCAGCATGCGCTGTTCGACCGCGGTGTCGCACCGCTCGCAGAGGCCGGCGATGACCTGTTCGTTCGCGAGGACCGTCTGGTCCTTCGGGCACCAGTTGACCGCGGCCTCCTTCTTCTCGGCCAGGCCCGCCTTGAAGAGCTGGATGAAGATCCACTGCGTCCACTTGTAGTAGCGCGGATCCGTCGTATCGACCGTGCGGGACCAGTCCGCCATGAGACCCGCCGCCCTCAGCATCCGTTCGAAGTTCCGGATGTTCGAGGGGATCAACTCCATCGGGTGCGTGTCGACCTTGAGCGCGTGGTTCTCCGAGTGGATACCGAACGCGTCGTATCCGATGGGCTCGAAGACGTCATCGCCCAGCAGGCGTCGGAAACGCCCGTAAATGTCGGCCCCCGTGAAGGCGTACAGGTTCCCGACATGGAGCCCCTCGGCCGACGGATACGGATACATCATGAGGTTGAAGAACGGACGCTCGGCAGCGTCGAGGTCGGGCTCGTTCGTCCCGTTCTCCTCCCACCAGTCCTGCCATCGGGATTCGATGGCGCTCGGGTCGTACATGGGTCGCGGGTCCGCTCCGTCTACGGGATCACGCCGGGGAGATGCACCAGCAGCGCGTGGCAAAAGCCGAGACGGCGGCACCCTGCGGCGGCCGCCGTCCGGCCGCACAAGATGGGGCCGGAACGGCGACCGAACAACTTGAGGCTACTCCTCCCGGCCGGGGCCGGGGACCATGTGGTCCAGGCTGAACTTCCCGTTGCCCGTCGTCCACAGGAAGAGGAAGATGGCGCAGTACAGGATGGCGAGTTCTCCGCCGTTCACGATCGGCCAGAACTCCATGTCGCGCGCGAAGAAGTGGCGCCACCAGTACACGACCGCGAAGTGCCCCGTGAGGATGAAGGCGACCCACCGCGTCCGGACCCCGAGAATGATGAGGATCGGCAGGAAGAACTCGATGAGTCCCGCGATGCCGCGCGGCCACGCGAACCAGGACTCGACGGCGGTCGCGCCGAACATTCCGAGGAGCTTCTGGGCTCCGTGCTGCCACAGCATGAGGCCGGCGGTGACCCGGAGCACGGCGTGGGTGGTTTCCTTCGAGACGGGTGCATTCATGACGCCTCCCATTAAGGGGGGCCCCGGCGTCCGCGCCGCTTGCAGGCCCGGAAGTGCCGCCGTAGCCTTGCGACCCATGATGCCGGTTGATTCTCCGCGCGCACAAGACGGGGAGTTCGAGGGCGAGATCCCCGTTCACATTCCGCTCGCCCTCCTGCTGACCCTCAGGGACCTCGACACGCCCGAAGATCCGCGGGAACTCGAGGAAATGGACCTCTCCCTGAACCTGCGCCGGCGGCTGGGGCTGTCGAGTGTCGTGCTCAAGCAGATTCGCCGCTACGAGGAGGATGGCGGGGATGTGCGCGCCGCCGAAGTCGCGAGCCTGTTCGAACTCGTCGCGAAACGGATCGATGCTCCGGAGATCTTCGCCGCCACGGGACGCCGGGTCACGCATGAGGCGTTCGGCCGCGGCGCACGCCTGACCCTGCGCTTCGGCTGGCGGCTGATCCCTTCCGGTCTCCGCCGGATCCTCGCCTGGGGGCGAGTGAAGAAAATCGCCCGCCGTCTGAGCCCCACCTCGAAGATCCGGATTGCGAAGGGGATGAACGGGCTCGTGATCGAACGCGGACTCCCGGTGCTGGCCACAGCCGATAAGGGGGGACGCGGCTGCGAAATCCTGTCGGGGATCGTCGACGAGTCGTTCCGCACGTATCGGGGAGGGGAGGGCGGCGTCTCGCACCCACAGTGCGAAGCCACGGGGGCGGATCACTGCCTCTGGGTCGTTGAGCCGACTCCGGGCTAATCGTGCGGTTCGACGTGCACGGTCACGTCGGTGAATCCGATCTGGGCCGCGACCTTCCGCTCCACTTCATCGGCGATTTCGTGGGCGCTGACCACCGTTTCGCCGGGGGCGACCCGGATCGTGAGTTCCGCGAAGCGCCCGACCGACTTGCCGCGCGAACGAACCCCCGTCACGGCGCGCACGCCGGGCACCGCGCTCGCCACGCCTTCGATCTCCCGCGGATCGACGGCCCGTTCGTCGACGAGGACGGGGATGGTCTCGCGGAAGATCTTGTATCCGGAGCGCGCCACGACGAGCGCCACGGCGAGGGCGAGCCACGCATCGGCCGGGGCCCAGCCGGTCCACTCGGTGACCGCAAGCCCGACCAGCACTCCGGCCGTAACCAGGACGTCGGACGCGGTGTGCCGCGCGTCGGCCGCGAGGATCTCGCTCGACAACCTCCGGCTCGCCCGCGCTTCGCCCAGCGCGACCGCCCCGTTCACGACGAGCGCCGCGGCGAGCACGCCCATCATCACGGGTTCGATATCCGGGGGAGCCCCGCCTCGAATCAGGCGGTCGAGCGCGCTCTGCACGAGTTCGAAGCAGGTGACGGAGAGGAACGCCGCCACGGCGAGCGCCGCGAGCGTCTCGAACTTGCCGTGTCCGTAGGGATGCTCGGCGTCCGGCGGGGCGGCCGCGAGGCGCATCGCGGCGAGACCCACGACGTTGTTGATCGCATCGACACCCGAGTGGGCCGCGTCGCCCAGCACGGCGATCGATCCCGTACGCAGCCCCACGAGCAACTTCGCCGCGATCACCGCCACGTTCGCGAGCAGGACCCACAGGAGAATGCGGCGCACCCGTGCGTTGCGGTCGGCCGGCGAAGTCACCGCCCCGGACTCATCGCCTGAAGCGACGCCCCCGGCTGAAGTCCGGTTTCGACGAGTACCGCTCGGGCTCCTCCCCCTCGTCTTCTCCCTCTTCGGCTTCCGTATCCCGCATCACCGCGTCGAAGCGGCTCGCACGGGCGCGCTGCCGGCCTTCCAGCAGCCAGCGCCAGGGCGACGTGCGCGGCGCCCTTCCCGTCGGCGCGTACTTGTCGTAGAGCCCGGGAGAGCCGAGCCCCACCCAGATGCCGAAGGCGAGGGCGAGGAGGGCGCCCAGGGATCCGGCGATGATCAGGATCAGGGCCAGCGTGTCTTCGGTCATCAAACTCCGTGCTTCGTCGCAACGGGGCGCCGGGTTCTTGCCTGCGCCGCCGGGCGTCGTCTACTGTCACGCCGTGCGGCCCCCGGCCGGCCCGCTAAATGGTGCCCCCGGCGGCTCCGTGACAAGCGCGCCCGTCCGTTTCTGCCCTCCGATTCGAGCGATTCCATGACCGAACAGCACCGGGAGATCGACGTCCTGCTGGACGAACAGAGGATTTTCGAGCCGCCGGCACACTTCGTCGCGGCCGCCCACGTAGGCGATCGTGGCCCCTACGACGAGGCCGACCGGGACCGCGAGGCGTACTGGGAGGCGTGGGCGCGCCGGCTCGACTGGTTCACGCCCTGGGACACGGTGCTGGAGTGGGACCCTCCCTTCTCGAAGTGGTTCCTCGGCGGCACGCTCAACGCCGCGCACAACTGCCTCGACCGCCACCTCGAAGCGCGGGGCTCGAAGACGGCGCTCATCTGGGAGGGCGAGCCGGGAGACGTACGCCGCTATACGTACCGCGAACTGCACGATGAGGTGTGCCGCTTCGCGAACGCGCTCAAGGGGCTCGGCATCGGTAAGGGCGACCGGGTCGCGATCTATCTCCCCATGGTCCCGGAGGCCGCCGTCGCCATGCTCGCCTGCGCGCGCATCGGGGCCCCGCATTCCGTCGTCTTCGGAGGCTTCTCGCCGCAGTCCCTTCGCGATCGGATCGAGGACGCCCACGCCACGTGCGTGATCACGGCGGACGGGGGATATCGCCGCGGCGGGATCATCCCTCTCAAGGCGAGCACGGACACCGCGATCGAGGGTCTCGACTACGTGAAGAGCGTCGTCGTCGTCCAGCGCTCCGCCGTGACCGACCCTGAGGCCGCGCCCCACGGAGACGGGGTCGACACGCCGTCGTGCGACATGACCGAAGGCCGGGACCACTGGTACCACGAGTTGATCGCCGCGGCGGACGCCGATTGCCCCGCCGAGCCGATGGATTCGGAGGACCTGCTCTACATCCTCTACACCTCCGGGACGACGGGGAAGCCGAAGGGCGTGATGCACACGACCGGCGGCTACATGACGCAGGTGACCGCGACGTCGAAGTGGGTGTTCGACCTCCGGGAGGACGACATCTACTGGTGCACGGCGGACGTGGGGTGGGTCACGGGCCACTCCTACATCGTCTACGGCCCGCTCTCGAACGGCGCGACGGTGGTGATGTACGAGGGGTCGCCCGACTGGCCGGACCGGGGCCGCTTCTGGGATCTGTGCGAGAACTACGCCGTGACCGTGTTCTACACGGCGCCGACGGCGATCCGCGCCTTCATGAGGTGGGGGGACGACTGGCCGGCGGGCTACGACCTCTCGAAGCTCCGGTTGCTCGGGACGGTGGGCGAACCCATCAACCCCGAGGCGTGGGTCTGGTACGACCGCCACATCGGCGGCGGCCGCTGCCCGATCGTCGACACGTGGTGGCAGACGGAGACGGGCGGAATCATGATCACGCCGCTCCCGGGGGCGATCACCACGAAGCCGGGGACGGCGACGGTTCCCTTCCCCGGCATCGAGGCGGCGATCCTCGACGAGGAGGGGAATCCGGCGGAGTCCGGCTACCTCGCGATCACGTCGCCGTGGCCGGGGATGCTGCGGGGGATCTGGGGTGACGAGGAGCGCTACCGCGAGACGTACTGGTCGAAGTGGCCCGACATCTACTTCCCCGGCGACGGGGCGCGGGTGGACGACGACGGCTACTACTGGATCATGGGCCGCGTGGACGACGTGCTGAACGTGGCCGGGCACCGGATCGGGACCATGGAGGTGGAGTCCGCGCTGGTCGACCACGAGGCGGTGGCGGAGGCTGCGGTCGTGGGGCGTTCGGACGAGATCAAGGGACAGGCGGTGGCCGCGTTCGTGAGCGTGGTGGAGGGGACGGAGACCTCCGAGGCGCTGCGCCAGGAACTGCGGGGGCACGTGGCGGCGCAGATCGGCGCGATCGCGCGGCCGGCCGACCTCATCTTCGCCGCCGAGCTGCCGAAGACGCGGAGCGGGAAGATCATGCGGCGCCTCCTGCGCGACGTGGCGGAGGGACGGGCGCTGGGCGACACGACGACGCTCGCGGACCCCGCCGTGGTGCGAAGCCTGCAGCAGAAATTCGCCGACCGCGAGGGGTAACCCGGAGGACTGACTACGCTATCGCCCGCCCGCAGCCGCCGACGCTCATGACCCCGCGCTCGCCGGACACCGGTGCGCGGGCAGCGGGACAGCTCGCGCTGCTTGCGCTGGTCGATCTGCTCGCGATGAGCCTCTGGTTCTCGGCCAGCGCGGTCGTGCCGGAGCTGCGCGAGGCGTGGGGGCTCGACGACTCCGGGGCAGCCTGGCTCACGACCTCCGTTCAACTTGGCTTCGCCACGGGCGCGGTCCTCTCGGCGCTGCTCACGCTCTCCGACGTGTGGGACCCGCGCCGGCTCATCGCCGGGTCCGCCCTCCTCGGCGCGGCGGCCACCGCCGCGATCGCCGTGTTCGCGGACGGGCTCGCCCTCACCGTCTTCCTCCGGTTCGTGACGGGGGTAGCCCTCGCGGGCGTCTATCCGCCCGGGATGAAAATGGTCGCCGGGTGGTTCCGCGCCGGGCGCGGAATGGCGATCGGAGTCCTCATCGGCGCCCTCGCCGTCGGGAGCGCGATGCCCCATCTGCTCCGGCCGCTCGGAGGGATCGGCGCCTGGCGGCCCGTACTCCTGCTCGCCTCGGGCTTTGCGATCGTGGCGGCACTGCTCGCCGCGGCGGGGCTCCGCGCGGGCCCCCACCAGGCGCCGGCCGCGCCCTTCGATCCCCGCGCCGTGCGGCGCATGTTCGCCGACCGCGCGACGATGCTCGCCAACGGCGGCTATTTCGGGCACATGTGGGAACTCTTCGCCATGTGGACGTGGATCCCCGCCTTCCTGGCGGCGAGTTTCGCGGCGGACCCGAACGCGCGCACGACCCCCTCCCTCGCCTCGTACCTGGCTTTCGGGACGATCGCCGCCGGAGGGCTGGGCGCGGCCGCGGCCGGCGTGCTCGCGGACCGCGTGGGGCGGACGGCCGTGACGAGTTGGAGCATGGTAGTGAGCGGCGCCTGCTGTCTCGTCATCGGGCCCCTGTTCGGTGGCCCCATCTGGCCGATCGCGGCGGTCTGCCTCGTGTGGGGGTTCGCGATCGTCGCCGACTCCGCGCAGTTCTCCGCCTGTGTGAGCGAACTCGCCGAACCGGAGTACGTGGGCACCGCGCTCACGCTGCAGACGGCGATCGGCTTCCTGCTCACGATCGCCACGATCCGCCTCATCCCGGTGTGGGAGTCATGGTTCGGCTGGGAGTGGGCCTTCGCGCCCCTCGCCATCGGCCCGGCCCTCGGCACCTGGAGCATGCTCGCTCTCCGCCGCCGCCCCGAGGCCGCCCGCATCGCCGGCGGCCGCCGCTAGGAGACGGACGTCCGCGGTTGTGGCCGTCAAGCGCCGGATCTACCGTGAGACCAGCCGCCCGACTCTGACCCGAAACCGGAGTGCAGACGTGAAGCGACGTATCGATTCGTTCAAGCTGTCGTCCCCGGCGAAATGGGCCCTCGTGATCTTCGGGACGGGCGCCGTGTCGGGGTGCGGGCAGGCGGAGGCCGGGTCAGGGACGGAGGGAGCCGTCGCCGAGGACGATGACGTCGAGACGCAGGCGGCCGCCAACCAACTCTCCGCGGCGGAGGTCGCCGACGGCTTCGAACTCCTCTTCGACGGGGAGTCGCTCGACGCGTGGCGGGGGTTCCGGATGGACGGCGTCCCCGCGGGCTGGAGCGCGAAGGAGGGCGCGCTCGCCTTCACGCCCGGTGTCGGAGGCGGGACGCTCATCACGCGCGACACCTACACGGACTTCGACCTGCGCCTCGAGTGGAGGGTCGGCGAGGGCGGCAACAGCGGGATCTTCTTCGGCATCTCCGAGAACACCGAGCGCGCGTTCGAATCGGGCCCGGAAATGCAGGTCCTCGACAACGCGGGGCACTACGACGGCGGCAATCCGCTCACGTCGGCGGGGTCGAACTACGGCCTGCACGCGCCTCCCGGGGACGTCTCGAACCCGGCCGGCGAGTGGAACGAGGCGCGGATCGTCCGCCACGGCAACCAGGTCGTCCACTGGCTGAACGGCGTCCAGGTCGTCGAGTACGAGATCGGTTCCACCGAATGGGAGGCGCTGGTGGCGGGGAGCAAGTTCGTGGAGTGGCCCGACTACGGCCGGCACCACGAGGGCCACCTCGGCGTCCAGGACCACGGCGACCCCGTCTGGTACCGCAACATCCGCGTCCGCCGCATCCAGTAGCGGCCGGACCGGCCCCCTCCGTCGTCAGCCGTTCGCGTCCAGGGGTCGGTGCGTGAAGCTGCGCTTGCCGGGGCCGTAGTCCGCGGCACCCTGCCCCTCGCCGCGCAGCAGCCAGCGCGTCGTGAGGAGGCCTTCGACGCCGACCGGCCCACGGGCGTGGATGCGGGCCGTGCTGATCCCCACCTCCGCCCCGAGCCCATAGCGGAATCCGTCCGCGAAGCGGGTGCTCGCGTTGTGGAACACGCTCGCCGCGTCCACGGCCTTCAGGAACCGTTCGGCGACGGCCGGGTCCTCGGCCACGATCGCGTCCGTGTGGCTGCTCCCGTACGCGTGAATGAAGTCGACGGCCTCCTCGAGACCGGCCACGGTCCGCACCGCCAGCGTGAGGTCGCCGAACTCGAGTCCCCAGTCCTCCTCGGAGGCAGCCTCGGCCCACGGCAGGACCCGGCGCGAGGATTCGTCGCAGCGAAGTTCGACGCCGCGTTTGCGGAGCGCCTCTCCGACCGGTCCCAGCCGCGGCAGGAAGGCCTCGTGCACGAGCAGCGTCTCGGTCGCGTTGCACGCGGCGGGATAGTCGCACTTCCCATCCACGGCCAGCCGTAGAGCCATCTCCGGATCCGCCGATGCGTCCACGTACAGGTGGCACACGCCCTCCGCGTGCCCCAGCACCGGGATCCGGCTGCGCTCCTGGATCGAGCGGACCAGCGCCCCCGACCCCCGCGGGATCACGAGATCGATGAGGTCGTCGAGCGCGAGCAGTTCGTCGACGTCCCGCCGGTCCGGGACGCCGAGGACGCCCCGGGGATCGAGACCCGCCTCCTCCAGCGCCCGCTGCAGGCAGCCGACGAGCACCTCGTTCGAGCGGGCCGCCTCGCGACCGCCCTTCATGATGACGCCGTTCCCGGAGCGGATGGCGAGGGACCCGATCTGAATCACCGCGTCGGGCCGGCTCTCGAAGATGATGAGCAGGACGCCGAGCGGGCTGCGCACACGCTCGAGGACGAGACCGTCATCCAGTTCCGTGCGCGTGAGGACGCGGTCGATCGGGTCCTCGCCCTCGACCAGCGCGTCGATCCCCTCGAGCAGGCTCTCGAGCTTGGCATCGGGGAGCCCCAGCCGGTGGAGGAGGGATCCGGAAAGCCCTTCCTCCGCCGCGCGCGCCAGGTCCTCGTCGTTCGCCCGCGAGATCTCGGCCCGCGAGCGGATCAACACGGCTTTCAGCGCGCGCAGCGCCGCCGTCCGGCGCTCCGCCGGGGCACTACCGATGGTGCGCTGCGCCGTCCGTACTCCGGCCGCCCGCTCCCTCAGCGTTTCCGTCGCTTCCCGCTTCAATGTAGTTGCTTCCATCAGGATTCCTTGAGGATGATATGCTCCCGTCCCACGACCTGGACGCCCGCACCCGCCCGGTGGGAGATCGCCTGAAGGACGAGCCGCGAGTCCAGCGCGACGACGCCCCGGCCGACCAGGGATCCATCGGGCGCACGAACCTCGACCACATCGCCTCGCCGGAACGCGCCCTCCGCCCGCGCGACGTCCGCGGCTCTCAACGACTCGCCGCCCTGGAGACGTTCGGCCCCGCCCTCCGCCACGACCAGCGTCCCGCGCGGGTGTGAACAGTAGGCGATCCAGCGGCTGCGCGAAGAGAGGGCGGCGCGAGGCGGGATCCACGTCCCCTCCTCCTCGCCGGCCAGCACGCGGTCGAGCGCGCCCGGATCGACCCCCGACGCGATGACGGTGTGGCAGCCGCCGCGTGAAGCGACCCGGGCCGCCTCCAGCTTGCTCGCCATCCCGCCCCGGCCGAGCCCGGAGCGCCCGTCCACGTCGAGCCCGTGCTCATCGGGCCGGTCGATCCGGCCGACGAGCCGCGCCTCCGGGTCGCGCCTGGGATCCGCCGTCATGACCCCGGGCACATCCGTGAGAAGCACGATCAGGTCGGCCGCCAGTTCGCTCGCGACCAGCGCTCCCAGTCGGTCGTTGTCGTCGAAGATCGGCCGCTTTCCCGTCCCCCGGTACACGCGATCGTTCAGCGAGATCGCGTCGTTCTCGTTCACGACGGGGACGACGCCGAGCCGGAAGAGACTCTGGAGCGTCTCGTGCAGATTCAGGTAGCGGACCCGGTCATCGAAGTCCGTCCACGTGATGAGGATCTGCGCGCAGGTGACGCCGAGCCGGGCGAACCCCTGCTGGTAGAGTTCCATGAGCCGGCTCTGGCCGATGGCGGCGCACGTCTGCTTGAGTTCGGCCGTCTCGGGTGGCTCGGGAAGCTGGAGGGCAACGCGTCCCAGGCCTACCGCTCCCGAAGTCACGATGAGGACCTCCCGGCCCTCCCGCCGCAGACGGCTCGCGCTCTCCACGACGCGGAAGAGGCGAGAGAGGGCGATCGTCCCATCGTCGTGCGTGACGACGCCCGTCCCCACCTTGAGGACGACCCGGTCGGCCGTCGCGATCGCCTCGCGCGTGACCGTCGGCGCGGGAGCGTCGCCCGCGGGGGTCGAAATTGGCTGGAGCTGGCTCACGTCGAACGCCTCACAGCGGGACCGGGACCCACGGCCGGCCGCGGGGCCGGCGGAAGGCCACCAAAGGTACACGGGCGCCCCCCCGGCACCAGTCCCCGGAGCGGGCCGTTGCACACCGCGCTCCGACGCACGACGCTTCGAAGGCGGGAGCGGGACGGGGCGGGGCGTCGCCGCGGGGCGTCAGCGGAAGGCGGAGTTCGCGTGCAGGTCCACCTCATCGACGGTACTTACGAGTTGTTCCGGCACTTCTACGGAGCGCCCTCGGCGAAGAACGCCGGGGGCCACGAGGTCGGGGCCGCGCGCGGGGTCGTGGCTTCGATGTTCGGCCTCCTCGAGGGCGGCGCCACGCACGTCGCGATCGCCACGGACCGCGTCATCGAGTCCTTCCGCAACGACCTGTGGCCCGGCTACAAGGACGGCTCGGGCATCGATCCGGCGCTCTACTCGCAGTTCCCGCTCGTCGAGGAGGCGCTCGCCTCTGCGGGGTTCGTCGTGTGGCCGATGGTGGAGCACGAGGCGGACGATGGGATGGCCGCCGGCGCCGCGATGGCCGCCGCGGACCCGCGCGTGGAGCGCGTCTACATCTGCACGCCGGACAAGGACCTCGCCCAGTGCGTGGAAGGCGACCGCATCGTGCAGTTCGACCGCCGGCAGCGGCTGCTGCGCGACGAGGCCGGGGTCATCGAGAAATTCGGCGTCCCTCCGGCCGCGATCCCCGACTGGCTGGCCCTCGTGGGCGATTCCGCGGACGGCTTCCCCGGCATTCGCGGCTTCGGCGCCAAGACGGCGGCGGCGGTACTCGCGCGCTATGGCCGCATCGAGGACATCCCCCCGGACGGACGAGACTGGGACGTCTCCGTGCGCGGCCCCGAACGCCTCGCTCAGACGCTGCGCAACGGGTTGGACGACGCGCTCCTCTTCCGCCGCCTCGCGACGCTCGTCCGCGACGCCCCGGTCTCAGCGAGCGTCGATGACCTCGAATGGACGGGCCCCCGCGACGACTTCGACCTCGTCGCCACGATCCTCGACGCCCCGGACCTGGCCCCCCGCGCGCAGCGCATCGCGGCGGCCCTCCGGGAGTCGCCGGGCTAGTCGCCGATCGGGGGGACGGCCTCCATCAGGAGGGCGATCGCGGCTCGCAGGTTCTCTCCGCCCGGCCCCTGGCCCGTGTACTTGCCGAGGCGCGTGATGACGAGGCCGCGCGCGGGGATGAACACGGTGTACTGGCCGCCGGCGCCCGCGAAGGCGCCGTAGTCGTCCTCGATCGGGAAGCCGAGGTCCTTCCACACGAAGCCGCCGCCGTAGACCGGCCGTCCGTCCGTGACCCAGGCCGGGGCGACCTCCATCGCGTAGTCGACGTAGCCCTCGGGGAGGATGCGCTCGCCCTCCCACACGCCGTCCTGCAGGTAGAGATTGCCGAGCCGCGCCCAGTCGCGCGCCGAGCCGAACTCGTAGCCCTGCGTGAGGAAGTTCCCGTTCGGGTCCGTCTCCATGATGAAGTTCCGGATCCCGAGCTTGTCGAACAGGTTGCGCTGCGGGAAGGCGTGATAGTCGTCGCCGCGGCCCTCGACGCCGAGGCGGACCAGGTAGTTCGTCAGCGCCGGGTCGGTGTTCCGGTACCGTCCCACCGTGTTCGGCTCCCACTGCTGCGGGCGGGTGGCGGCCCACTCGAAGGCGTTCTCTCCCGTGTAGAGATAGAGGTGGTCGGGATACCCCATCTCTTCCGTATAATCCGGGTCCTGCGGCGCGACGATCCGGATCCCGCTCGACATGCGCATGATGTCGGCGATGCGGATGTTCTTCCTCTCATCGTCCTGCCATTCCGGGATCGGAGCGCGCTGCCACAGGCCGTATACGCCCTGCTGGATCAGGACGGCCATCATCGTCCCGGTGAGCGACTTCCCCTTCGACCAGCTCTCGAACGGGGTGTGCATGTCGACGCCGGGGCCGTAGCCCTCGCCGATGATCCTCCCCTGGTAGGTGACGACGAAGCCGAGCGTCATCCCCTCCTGGTCCATCGCGATCTGGACCGCCTCCCCGACCTTCTCCATGTCGATCTCGGGCGGATACGGCTCGTCCGGGAGCACGTCCCCCATGGGCCACGGCGTGGTGGCCGGATCCGGGGTCATGGGCTCGACCACGGAGGGCGTGAAGTAGATCGAGTCACGGCCCAGAGGCTGCGTGATGCAGCCCTGGCTGCCGTACAGCTTGGCCGTGCGCGTGATCCCCGAGCCGAGGGTGAGGCTCACGGTCTGCGCCTCCATGTCGACGACGGTGTCGACGACCGCGCCGCGGTGCTGGAAGGGCGCCGTGAAGCCGCCCACGTTCGCCGCCGCGTCGCGCCAGTCGAGTCCGGTGATGAACGTCCCGGAGCAGAGCGTCTTCGCGAAGCCCGCCGTGTGGTGCACGATGGGCTCGCCCGGGGGCGGATCCCACTCGGTCGGAAGCTCGAGCGCTTCCCCGCGCGCGATCAGGCTCTCGTCGGAGCCGTCGCCGGGCGGGACCTCCTGCGTAGACCCCGTGGCCTCGTCGCCGCCGTCCTCCGGCGCGCAGGCCAGAAGGCCGAACAGGGAGATGGAAAGCGCACAGGAGAGGTGCGTCACGAACGTTCGATCGGGGGCGCGGCGCATGGAGTCCTCCGGATAGGGGTCGGCGCTGTCCGGCTGAACGTGCGGCGGACGAGGGAGGCTGACAAGCGGGTCGCCCGGCCCCTCGGCGGAGGCCGGGCGTTCCCGCGGGAACGTGCTACGGCTGCACGATCCTGTAGTCGACGGGCGGCCGGGCGCCCATGAGGTGTTCGACGAAGTAGTCCCAGGTGCGCCGGATGAGGTACGGCTCGCGCGCGTAGCCGTGGTTGCGGTTCGGGAACACGAGCATGTCGAACGTCTTGTTCGCCTCGATGAGGGCGTCGGCCACGAGCAGCGTCATGTTCGGGTGCACGTTGTCGTCGAGCGACCCGTAATGGAGCAGCAGCTTCCCCTTCAGGTTCGAGGCGATGTTCTGGTTCGCCTGCGAGTCGAAGCTGTCCGTCCCGTCCGGGTAGCGCTCCAGCAGCCCCTGGTATTTCTCACCCCACGGAAAGTGGTAGCCCCGCTGGTCGTGATTCCCCGCCCCCGACACGGCGACCTTGA
The DNA here is from genome assembly GCF_947581735.1 of Candidatus Palauibacter soopunensis. Taxonomy (NCBI): domain Bacteria; kingdom Pseudomonadati; phylum Gemmatimonadota; class Gemmatimonadia; order Candidatus Palauibacterales; family Candidatus Palauibacteraceae; genus Candidatus Palauibacter; species Candidatus Palauibacter soopunensis. The sequence goes on along the minus strand of NZ_CANPVT010000013.1, from coordinate 55,163 downwards.
AGAAGTCGGGGAAGCTCAGGATGGCGTCCGTCGAGGAGAAACCGCCGCCGGAGTGGCCGAAGATCCCCACCCGGTCGATGTCGATGGGGTAGCGGAGCGCCAACGCCTTGAGCGCCGACACGTGATCGGGGATCCCGTTGTCCCGCATGTTTCCGTAGTAGCTCTCGTGGAACGCCTTGGAGCGGTACGGCGTGCCCATGGCGTCGACCGCGAAGGTGATGAACCCGAGTTGCGCGAGCGCGTGGCCCTGGCCGCGCGGCCCCGTCGTGAAGCCCGGGGAGCGGATGGGACCGATCTGAGGTCCCGGATAGATGTAGTCGATGACGGGATAGACCTTGCCGTCTTCCATGTTCGCCGGCAGCCAGAGGAAGCCGTACACGTCGGTCACCCCGTCCCGGGCCTTGGCGGAGAACCGCACCGGGGGCTCCCAGCCGGCCTCGAGGAGCGGGCCGATATCAGCCTCTTCGACCGTCATCACGGCACGGCCCGAGCGGTCGCGGAGGACCGTGACGGGGGCCGTCGCGCGCGTGGAGTAGGTGTCCACGAAGTGGCGGCCGTCGGGCGAGACGGTGACGGCGTGGTGCATGTCCTCGGGTGAAAGGAGCGTCACGCCTCCGCCGTCGAGCGAGGCCCGGTAGAGGTGGTGCTGGTAGGGGTCGCGTCCGGGCTCGCGGCCCACGGCGGTGAAATAGACCTGCCGCGCGTCCTCGTCGACGGCCAGGAGCTGGACGACGAGCCAGGACCCCTGCGTGATCCTGTTCTTCATCTCCCCGGTGGCGAGGTCGTGCAGGTAGAGGTGCCCCCAGCCCTCGCGCTCGGAGAACCAGACGAACTCGCGCCCATTGTCGAGCACGCGCCAGTTGTACGGCGTGCGGAGCTGGTTCAGTTCCACCCACGTATCCCCGCTCTCGACGATCACCTTGCGGGCCGCGCCGGTTTCCGCGTCGACCTCGACCAGCGTCTGATTCTTGAAGTCGCGCGAGTGGTGCGAGAACCAGACGCGGCCGCCGTCCGGCGACCACTGGGTGGCGTGCCAGGTCGTGTCCGCGCTGCCGAAGTAGCCGGGCACGGGATCGTAGTCGGCCTTCACCGAGGCGCCGGTCTGGGCGTCGAACACGTACAACTCCCACGTCGGGACGATGGAGTCGCCGGGGAGCGCGTAACGGTAGCTGTGGAGGACCGGGCGACCGGTGGCCGTTTCGAGCAGGTGCAGCGATTCGACCTCCTGCTCGTTGTAGCGGTGCGTGGCGATGCGGCGTCCGTCCGGCGACCACTCGGCTACAGGCGGCGGCTTGAACCCCCTGCGACGGTTCGAGATCTCCGAGCAGCAACCCTCGGGCGCGACGCCGTAGCCCCAGTGCGGCTCGCCATCGGTCGAGAGCTGGCGTTCCTCGTCGGTGTCGGTGTCCCGCACCCACAGGTTCTCGTCACGGGAGAAGACGGCGCGGCCGCCGCCGGAGTACTCGATCTCGTGCGTGGCCTGCGCGACCGAGTCCGGGCCGGTGCAGCGGTAGGCGCCGACGTCGCAGTCCCAGCGCTCGTACGTGTCCGTCCAGAAGCGGATCCCGCCGGAGTCGTTGAATTCGAACTCGTCGAAGGGGAGGTCCGTCGCCTCGTGGCTCCGGTCGGAGGCCTCGGAGAGCGCGGCCGCGAGCCGGTCGTGGTCGAAGGCGGGCGCCCGGGTGCGGGCCGCTGCGTCGACCATGATGAACTCGTGGCCTCCGAACACCTGGTTCCGATACCAGAAGCGGTTCGCGTCGACCCAGCGCGGGGCGACCGTCGCGCCGGAGGTGAGCTTCTCCGCGTTCCAGAAGAGAAACTGTTCCGCGCGTGCGTATTCGCTCGCCGTCACCGCGTCGGGGGCGTGGGGCCGCGACTGGGCGTGAGCTGCTGGTGGCGCGGCAGCGAGCGCGATCGCGGCGAAGGCGGCAAGAACGGCGAGCGCGAGGGATGATGGGGCCGAGATCGAGAGGCGTTTCACGGGATCCTCCTGGGTTTCCTGGCTGGCAGCCCGCGGCAAAGGCCCTGCCGCGAGCCGTTGGGAACAGAATAGATCGAAGCGTTCGCCCGCCGGTAGGGTCGCGGGGTTCGCGGGAGTCGCCGCGCCGTTGCGGACGGCGACGAGGCGGCGCTAGCGTGCCCGCCGACCCCATCCGAGGAGTTTTCCGTGAATGCGACCTCGCCCGCCGTCCGTCCGCGGCGGCTCTTCCTCGCCAGTTGCGTGTCGCTGATCGCGACCTCCGTCACCTTCGCGGTTGTCGGCGCGGTCATGCTTACGCTGAAGAGCGAATTCACGCTCACGAACTACGAGGTCGGTCTCATCGGCGGGGCTGCGATCTGGGGCTTCGCGGTGTCGCAGGTCCTCTTCGCGCCCTTCTGCGATACGCTGGGGATGCGCCGCCTGCTCCGACTCGCCTTCGCGTGCCATCTCCTCGGGGCGCTCGTCCTGATCACGGCCGGCGGCTTCTGGCAGGCGTTCAGCGGAGCGTTGACGCTGGCGCTGGGGAACGGACTCGTCGAGGCCGCCTGCAACCCGCTGGTGGCGGCGCTCTATCCGGACCGGAAGACGGTCAAGCTGAACCAGTTCCACGTCTGGTTCCCGGGCGGGATCGTGATCGGCTCCGTGCTCGCCTTCGGCCTCGAATCGGTGGGGCTCACCGCGTGGCAGCTGAAGATCGGCCTCATCCTCATCCCCACCCTCATCTACGGCCACCTGATGTGGCGGGAGGAGTTTCCGCCGACGGAGGGCGTGCGCGCCGGAGTCGGCATGATGGAGATGTTCAGGGCCACGTTCATGACGCCACTGATGCTCCTGATGCTGTTCTGCATGGCGATCACGGCCTCGACGGAACTGGGGCCGAACCGGTGGGTGCCGCCGGTGCTCGAGGCGGGCGGGATTCCGGGGATCCTCGTGCTGGCATGGATCAACGGCCTGATGGCGGTGCTCCGCTACAAGGCGGGGTTCGCGGTGGAGCGGCTGTCGCCACCGGGGGTGCTGGCAGCCAGCGCGGCGGTCTCCGTCGTGGGACTGCTATGGCTCAGCTACGCGGAGACGACGGCGATGGCGTTCGCCTCAGCGACCGTGTTTGCGGTGGGCGTGTGCTACTTCTGGCCGACAATGCTCGGCTTCGTGTCTGAGCGGGTGCCGCGTTCCGGCGCCCTCGGGCTGGGGATGATGGGGGCGACGGGGATGGCGGTCGTCGGGCTGTGGACGACGCCGTGGATGGGAAGGATCGCCGACGAGGTGGGGCACGAGCGGCTTCCGGCGGTCGAGACGCGGGCGCTCTTCGCCGATGCGGCGGCGGCCTTCGCGGGAGCTGACGAGAGCACCGCGCCGGATCTGGCGGCGGCGGGCGAAGCGGTGGGCGAGGCGCTCGCGGGGGTGGGGCCGGACGGCGCGCTACCGGAGTCGGTCACGGCGAACGCGCTGCGGGCGATCATCAACTCCGGGGGGGATGAGGCGCTGGCGGAGCGAGCCAACGCCATTCTCGGACCGGCGGACAACTACGGGGGACGGGTCTCGTTCCGGTACATCCTTCCGTTCACGGGAGCGCTCATCCTCATCTTCGGTTTCCTCTATTCGCGCGACCGGCGGGCCGGCGGATACCGGGCCGTCCGGATCGGGACGGAGTCGGGCGACGGATGACGCGCCGTCTCAGCTACGGCATGGTCGGGGGCGGGCCGGGCGCCTTCATCGGCGACGTGCACCGGATGGCGGCGGAACTCGACGGTCTGGCGCGGATCGCGGCCGGCGCCTTCTCGTCGGACGCGGAGCGGTCGGCGGCCAAGGGGGCCGAGATCGGGCTGGACGCGGATCGCGTGTACGGCAGCTACGGCGAGATGGCGGCGGCCGAAGCGGCGCGCGTCGGAGACGACAGGCTGGACTTCGTGATCGTCGTCACCCCGAACCACCTCCACTTCGATGTCTCGCGGACTCTCCTCCAGGCGGGCTTCCACGTCGTGTGCGACAAGCCGTTGACGACGGACCTCGGAGACGCGGAGGCGCTGTGCCGGCTCGTGGCGGCGGGGGATCGCGTGTTCGCCCTCACGCACAACTACGGCGGCTATCCGATGGTCAAGGACGCGCGCCACCTCGTCCGCGGTGGGACGCTGGGGGAGATCCGCCGCATTCAACTCGAGTACTTCCAGGGGTGGCTGGCGACGCCGCTGGAGGAGACGGGACACCCGCAGGCGGTGTGGCGCACCGATCCGGCGCGGGCGGGGGTGGCCGGGGCGCTGGGAGACATTGGGACGCATGCGCACCACCTGGCCCGCTACGTGACGGGGCTGGAGGTCGAGGCGCTGTGTGGCGAGCTGACGACGTTTGTGCCCGGGCGGCGCCTCGAGGACGACGCGAGCCTGCTCATGCGGTGGAGTGGCGGGGTGCGGGGGACGCTCACGGTGTCGCAGGTCGCGGCGGGCGAGGAGAACGGGCTCGCAATCCGCGTGTTCGGGAGCGAGGGCTCGATCGCCTGGCGGCACGACGACGCGGAGACGCTGTGGCACCGGACGCCGGACGGGCAAGCGCGGGCCCGGCGGCGGGGGCACGGCTGGATCTCGCCCGAGGCCGCGCGGGCGTCGCGGGTCCCGCCGGGGCATCCCGAGGGGTTCATCGAGGGGTTCGGGAACCTGTACCGTAACGTGATCTCGACCATCGGAGCGCTCGACGAAGGACGGACGCCGGACGGGGCGGAGCTCGACTTCCCCACGGTATGGGACGGGGCGCGCGGGGTTCATTTCCTCGAGCGGGCGGTGGAGAGCGGGCGGCGCGGCGCGTGGGTGGACGCGCGCTACGAACCGCCGGGAGAGCCGGCGGAGCCCGGGGAGTCGACGCGATGAGTGCACGACCGATCACGTTGTTCACCGGCCAGTGGGCGGACATGCCGCTCGCGACGCTCGCCGAAAAAGCGGCCGCGTGGGGCTACGACGGGCTGGAGCTGGCCTGCTGGGGGGACCACTTCGACGTGGTGCGGGCGACGGAGGAGGACGGCTACGCGGCCGAGCAGCGGGACCTGTTGGCGGCCCACGGCCTCGAGGTACACGCGATCGCCAACCACCTCGTCGGCCAGGCCGTGTGCGACCCGATCGACGCCCGCCACCAGCTCATTCTGCCCGAGCGCGTGTGGGGGGACGGCGACCCCGAGGGCGTGCGGCGGCGGGCCGCGGCGGAAATGAGCCGGTCGGCGGCTGCGGCGGCCGCCCTCGGCGTCCCGGTCGTGAACGGCTTCACCGGCAGCTCGATCTGGGCAGCCGCCTACGCCTTCCCCCCGCACCCGCCCGGCTTCGTGGAGGCCGGCTTCGCCGACTTCGCGGACCGCTGGACTCCGATCCTCGACGCCTTCGACGCGGCGGGCGTGAAGTTCGCCCTCGAGGTGCACCCGACGGAGATCGCCTTCGACGCCGCGAGCGCGGCGCGGGCCGTGGAGGCCGTGGCGGGGCACGCCGCGTTCGGCTTCAACTACGACCCCAGCCACCTCGCCTACCAGGGCGTGGACTACGTCGGCTTCATCCTCGAGTTCGGCGACCGCATTCACCACGCGCACATGAAGGACGTGTGGTGGTCCGATACCCCGCGCCGCTCCGGCGCCTTCGGCGGCCACCTCGACTTCGGGCACACGAACCGCGGCTGGGACTTCCGCTCCATCGGGCGCGGGCGCGTGGACTTCGAGGAGGTCCTGCGCGCCCTCGACCGGGTCGGCTACGACGGCCCCCTCTCGATCGAGTGGGAGGACAGCGGCATGGACCGCGAGCACGGCGCCCGCGAAGCGTGCGAACGGCTCCGCGCCATGACCTTCCCCCCCTCCGCCACCGCCTTCGACGCCGCCTTCTCCGAGGACTGATCTCAACGTCGCGACGGGGGCGGAACCCCGGAGACTCGTTGCGGCATGACACGTCATGAGCATAATATACTTATATTATGAGTACGAGACTGCAGGTGGTGATGCCGGAGGCGGAGCTGGATGAGATCCGCGATGCGGCGCGGCGCAACCGCGTCACGGTGTCCGCGTGGGTCCGGCGAGTGCTGCGGGACGCGCGGGAGCGCGACTTGCGGGGTGGAGGCGCCAATGCCGTCCGGGAGACGGGCCCACAGTACGGAGCGGCCGATGTGGGGCTCCTGCGGTTCGTGGATCTCGAAGTGAGGTTGCCGGAGCGCGATCTGGAGGCGGTGCGCAAGCGGTACGGACTGGCCAATTGGTCGGCGGCCGTTAAGGAAGCGGTGTTCCGCCAGTCCTTCGTCCCGATGACGAAGGAGGAGGCACTCGCCATGCAGGGTGTGGGATGGGCGGGAGATCTGGATGAAATGCGAGACGGGAACACGGTCGAGCCCCTGTGATCGTCGACACGTCCGCGTGGATCGAATACCTGCGCTGCACGGAAAGTCCCGTTCACCTTGCTTTGAGACACGCCGTACGGACCGGGAGCGCGATCGCCACGCCCGCTCCCGTGGCCATGGAACTCCTTGCAGGCTGTCGCGACGAAACCGAGGAGTTGGATCTGTTGAAGCTGCTCGGCCGCTTCGAGATCCTGGTCCCCGACTCGCTGGGCCAGTTCCAGAGCGCGGCGCGGATCTACCGCACGTGTCAGCGGGCGGGACGTACGATTCGGTCCCTGGTAGACTGCCTCGTCGCCGCCGCGGCCCTGGATGCGCGCCGCCCGCTGCTGGCCCGGAATCGCGATTTCGACGCCATCGCCCGCCACACGGAACTCGAACTCGTCGTTCCGACGGCGCCGGCATCCCACGCCTGAGTAGGTCGCGCGGCCATTCGAGGCACCCTTCTGAACGCGGCGGAGCTTTTCCGCGGGCTGCTACGGGGGCGTAGGCCCCCAGAGTGCATCCACCCCCATCCGGTAGGGGACCACCAGGCCGTCGCCCCTGCCTTCACCGTCGGGCATGGCGAGGAGCGGCGTTCGATCGGGGTAGGCTTCGATGAGGCGTGCGTTCGCCTCCGGCCCGAGGTCGCGGGTCCACAGTACGCCGGCGCCGCCGAGGCCCGGCAGGTCCCCACGCCACAGGTAGTCGGTGAGGCCGAGACGGCCGAGCCGATCCGAGCCGATCTCCCGCTGGCAACGATCCACGACCTCTTCCGGCCGCTGCGCGCCCACGAGGGCGCCCTCCAGTCGGCACGGATCGAACTGGTTGATGAGCGCTCGCACGCTGTCGAGGCGCATGGGCCGGGCGGCGAGCCGGGCCCCGATCCGGTCCTGCCAGGATTCGTGCACGAACACGAGCGACGGGCCGGGCTCCGTGACCTCGGGGACGGGTACGACGCGGCCTGTCAAGCGCACGACGCGCCCCCACCCCCCAACAGCGAGACCGTAGCCGATGGCGATGAGCACGAGTACGGCCACCGCGTCCGAGAGCCAGTCGCGACGCGCCGCGCGGGCGAGGCCGATCGTCGCGAGCACGAGGAGTGCCGACCAGGCGGGGACGGCTTCGCCGAGCATGCGGGGGCCGACGATGAGGTCGTGATGCCAGTACAGCGCGCTCGCCAGGACGGGTAGCAGTGCCCACGCGGTGAGGATGCGCTCGCCGCGCTCCAGGCGGCGCGCGACGAGAAGGTAGAGTCCGATAAGCGCGGCAACCGGCAGCACCGTACCGAGAAGTTCGCGCCCGAGCGAAATGAGTTCCGTCGACGTGTAGCCGAGCGCCTGCGTAAACCCGTACACGCGGCCCCAGGGGTCGACGTGGAAGCCGAGGCCGTGGCTGGGGCCGGCGGCGGCCGTGTAGCCGAGGGTGAGCGGGCTGCCGAAGAAGCGGGCGTTGAACCAGCCGAAGCCGACCGCGAACGGAAGGCCGCCCAGGGCCCACCAGGCGAAACGGCGCAGAAGCCACGGCCGGTGCAGGCCCGGCTCCTGCCGCGGCGCGGTGAGCCACACGCCGGCCGTCACGGCGGCGCCGATGAGCAGGCCGGAGATGGGGCGCGTCGCGACCATGACGCCCATCGCGCCGCCCGCCGCCAGCGCCCACACGGCCCGGCCCGTCTCGGCCCGGAGCGACAGCCAGAGGGCGAGCGCGGCGAAGGCCGCGACCGTGGCGTGGTTCATGTAGGTCCCGGCGAGGGCCAGCAGCATGGGGCTCGTGACGGCGAGCAGGGCGCCGAGCCGCGCCGCCGCAATCCGGTCCGGCAGCAGGCGCTCGAACGAGAGGACGGAGAAGACGCCGAGCACGCCCATGGTCGCGGCCACCGCGATCCATGGACCACCCAGCTTGATGCCGGCGGCAAGCCATAGGGCGTGGGCCGGCGGATACTGGGACACCCACCCGGCCGCCGTTTGCACCATGAACTGGATCGTCCAGAACTCGGGCATCGCGAGGGGGGGTCCGGAGAGCTTTCCGCCGGCAAAATAGCGGGCCTGCACGAGTTGCACGTTCGCGTCGTTGAAGATCGCGCGTCCATCGAAGACCAGCAGCACAACCGCCGCCGTGAGCGCGGCGCCGAGGAGTCCCATGAACGCGGCCACCGACCATGTGGGCGGACGTGCGATGGCCCGACCGATCCGCGACAGGACGCGGGACACCCTCCCCTTCGCGATCACCCCGGCAAGGATGGCGGCTCCGAGGACGAGGAGGGTCCAGACAGCGGTCGACGCGCCCCACGTGTGCGACCAGTACTCCCACCCCGCGCGGCGCATGGGTACATCGAGCGGCGTGGTGGATCCGTCGGGATCGAGAATCAGAAACACGGGGAAGGCGACAAGCACGACCAGACAGAGTCCCAGGATCCGCCGACCCGCATCGAGGAATACGTTCATGCCGGAGAAGCTACACCCGCGCAGTCCGTCTGTCTGCGATCCCTGGCGGCGCTTGACTCGCACCGCACCCCATCTACCTTTCCCGCCCCGTCGCACACCTCCAACCCGGATCCGTTGTCACTCGCATGTCACTCGTATCGCTGACCGATGTCGTGAAGAGGTTCGGCGAGACCGTCGCGGTCGATTCCGCGACCTTCTCGATCGACCGCGGCGAAGTCGTCGGTTTCCTCGGGCCGAACGGCGCGGGCAAGACGACGACCATGCGGCTTCTCACGCAGTATCTCGAGGCTGATGGAGGCACGATTTCCGTCGATGGCCTGTCCATCGAGGACCACCCCGTCGAACTGCGGCGCCGCATCGGCTACCTGCCCGAGACGAACCCGCTGTACCGGGACATGCTTGCCGGCGAGTACATCACGTTCATGGGCCGGCTGCGCGGGATGAGCGCCGGCGAGATCCGCGCGCGGACCGACGATGTCGTCGCGCAGACCGGCATCGAGGCCGTTTATTTCCGCCCGATCAACCAGCTCTCGAAGGGGTATCGGCAGCGCGTCGGCCTCGCGCAGGCCATCCTCTCGCAGCCGGAGATCCTCATCCTCGACGAGCCGACCGAAGGGCTCGACCCGAACCAGCGCGTCGAGATCCGCAGCCTCATCCGCGACGTGGGGACCGACCGCACCGTCCTCCTCAGCACGCACGTGATGCAGGAGGTGCGGAAGACGTGCTCGCGCGTCGTCATCATCAACGAGGGACGCATCGTCGCGGATGGCTCCGTCGATGCGCTCGTCGCCGGACATGGCGGCGCCCGGGTAATGGTCGAACTCGAGGCTCCCACGGACGCCGCCGGGGAGGCCATGGGCGATCTCCCCTCCGTTGCCCGGACCGACGCCGTCGAAGCGGACGCGGGAGGGCGCGCCCGGTTCGCCGTCGAAGGCGCTTCCGGCCAGGACCCGCGGCCGGACATTTCGCGACTCGCCGCGGCGCGGGGCTGGCCGCTGTGGGAACTGCACCTCGCCCAGGCGAGCCTGGAGGATCTCTTCCACCGGCTCACCGCCGAGAGCGCGGGGCCGGCCGACGAGGCCGGCGACGAGCCCCCCCATGGGACGTCCGACGAGGAGCCGGAAGCCGGCGAGGAGGTGGACGGATGATCGGCCGCATCCTCACCGTGGCGAAGCGGGAGTTCGCGGGCTACTTCGACCACGCGACCGCCTACATCCTCCTCGTCATCTTCCTCGGGATCAACTTCTATTTCTACTTCCAGGAGGCCTACGTCCTGGGCGAGGCTTCGCTGCGGCCGATGCTGTCCCTCCTTCCCTGGCTCCTGCTCTTCTTCGTTCCGGCCGTCTGCATGCGGTCGTTCGCGGAGGAACGGAACGCGGGGACGCTGGAACTCGTGCTCTCGCAGCCGATCCAGGTCGTGGAGTTCCTGCTCGGCAAGTTCCTCGGCGTCCTCTTCTTCCTGCTGGTCGCCATGGCGGGGACGCTGGGCATCCCGCTCGGCCTCACGTTCGGCGCCGACCTTCAGTGGGGTGTCGTCTTCTCCCAGTACCTGGGATCGATGTTCCTCATCTCGGCCCTCATCGCCGTCGGCCTGTGGGCGTCTTCGCTCACGAGGAACCAGGTGACCGCCTTCATCATCGGGGTCACGGTCAGCTTCGCCCTCTACCTCATCGGACTCCCCACGGTCACCCTCTCCCTCCCCGGCCCGCTCGCGGCCGTGGCGGCGCGCCTGGGCGTGCTCGGTCACTTCTCGAACGTGGCGCGAGGCGTGATCGACCTGCGGGACGTCCTCTATTTCGCGGCGCTGGGTACGGCGTTCCTCTCGCTCACGTACTTCTCCGTCATGCGCGAACGTTTGAGCCGCGCGAGGCCGGCGTACGGGCGGCTGCGCGTGGGCGTGCTCGGCCTGGTCGGGATCGCGGTCTTCACCGCGCTGGCGGGCGCGCAGTTGCGCGGCCGGCTCGACCTCACGCCCGGCAAGGTCTACACGCTGTCCTCGCCGACGGCCGACCTGCTTGGCGGCCTCGACGACCTCGTCACGATCAAGCTCTTCCAGTCCGCGGAACTTCCCGCGCAACTCGCGCCCGTGAGCCGCGACGTGGACGATCTTCTCCGGGATCTCGATGCGACCGGTGGCGCCAACGTGAACCTGGTGCGCCTGGATCCCGACGAGGACCCCGACGCCCGGGAGGAGGCGGGGCTCCTCGGCATTCGCGCCGTGCCGTTCCAGATCCTCGCCGATGATGAGGTGTCGTACCAGGAGCGCTACTTCGCGCTCGCGGTCCAGTATGCCGGCGAAAGCCAGATGATCCCCCTCATCCGGCAGACGGCGGACCTCGAATATCGTCTCGCCTCGATGATCCGCGCCCTCACGCGGCCGGAACGTCCAAACATCGGGATCCTGACCGGGCACGGCGAACTGAGTCTCGACGCCGGGCTTCGGCTCGCCCGCGGGCGCCTCGCCCTGGAATACGACCTGATGGAGTTCCGCGTCGACTCGACGACGGCGGCGGTGCCGGACTCGATCGACGTCGTCGTGATCGCCGGCGGCCGGACGCCGCTGGAGCCGGCGGCGGGCGAGAGCCTGAGCCGCTTCGTCGACGACGGCGGGAGTCTCTTCGTCCTGAAGTCCGGCGTGACGGCGGACATGCAGGCGCGGTACGCGGGCCCCACCTTCGATCCGGCGCTCGACTCGCTGTTGCAGGCGCGAGGACTCGGCATCGTTCCGTCGATGGTCTACGATCTCGCCTTCAACGAACAGGTGCAGGTGCCCTCCAGCCTGGGCAGCTTCATCGTGGAATACCCGCTGTGGACGCTCGCCCAGCCGGCCTCCGGGCACGTGATCGTGGACGGCGTGGCGAATGTGCCGATCAGGTTCGGAAGCCCACTCCTCGTCGAAGTGGAGGACAGCACGCAGGTGACCCCGCTCCTCGCGACTTCGGACCTCGGCGGACGGCTGGGGACGCCGCTGTCCATCGACGCGACGCAGGAATGGCAGAGGCTGATCTCGCCCGAAGATGTGACGATGGAGACGCTCGCTCTGGCCTACACTCAGCCGGGCGGCGGCCGTATCGTCCTCGCGGGCTCCTCGTCGCCGATCCACGACGAGACGCTTTCGCAATCGATGTCCGGGCTGGCCGGGATGGTCTTCTTCCAGAACGCGATCGATTGGCTCGCCCAGGACGAGGCGCTGATCTCGATACGGTCCAAGGACCGAGCGCCCCCGCTCCTCCTCTTCCCCAACGAATGGCTCCCGGATCTGACCCGGTACGGGAACCTGGCCGGCGTCCCGCTGCTCTTCGTCCTCATCGGTGTGCTGCGGCTCGCGCGGCGGCGGCAGGTGCAGCAGCGCTCCTTCACCGAGGGAGGGGCGCTCGTATGAAAGCCCGGCAACTGAGGGTCATCGCGATCGTGCTCGGCGTGGCGGTTCTTCTCTACCTGCCCCGGCTGTTCCGCGGCGGCGGCGAGGGGGGGACGCTGGATGTGGGGGACGGCTTCTCCTTCGTGGTGACGGACTCCATCGCGGGCGTGGACATCGTGCTCGCGGACAACGCCGGCACGGTGCGCCTCGAGCGCACGGACGCGGGGTGGACGGTGGACGGGTACGTGGCGGAGGAACCGAAGATCCGCGACCTCCTGGACGTGATCGGGCAGCTCTCCTCGTCGGAACTCGTCGCGCGCAACCCTTCGAATCACGCGAGCCTGGGCGTCGCCGAGGGCGGTCGGCGCATCGAAGTGCGGACGGCCGGCGGCGACGTGCGGCGGTTCCATCTTGGCGACCGCGACACGCGCTCCGGGGGCTACTTCGTGCGTTTTCCCGGTGACGACGTCGTCTACCGACTCGACGGTCCGGCCGGAGGCTACCTGAACCGCGACCGCGACGGGTGGCGCCCGCGCCTGATCGCCTCCGTGGACACCGCCGGTGTACGCGAAGTCTTCATGCGGCGCGGGGACGGGGAGGCCGTGCTGCGCCGGAGCGACGAGGGCTGGCTCGCGGGGGACGCGCCGGCGGATTCGGCGCTCGTGCAGAGGCTCCTCGCCATCCTGCCCTCCGTCTCCGCTTCCGGCTTCCCCACGGAGGAGGAAGAGGCGGCCGTCGACTTCACGCTCGCGGACGGATGGTTCGAAGTGTTCTCCGAAGGGTCCGAGGATGTGACCGGCCGGCGACTCGAACTCTCGATCGTCCTGCTTGAGGACGGGGAACGCGGGGACTGGGTCGCCCGCCTCGCGGACGGAACGGAAGCCTTCCGGCTCTCGAACCTCACGGTGGATCGCCTGCTCCCGGAGGCGCTCGTCCCCGTCCCCTAGCGGGCCACGTCGACGGGTTTGCTCGGCGGCGATCGACGACGGGCCGGGCCAGGTCAGCCGGGTTCGGTCATCGCGCGGAAATCGAGGATGCGGTCGAGTTCCGCCGGGGCGACGAGCCCCTGCTCCAGCACGAGTTCCTTCAGCGTGCGGTCTTCCGCGAGGCTGAGCTTGGCCAGTTCGGCCGCCTTGTCGTACCCGATGACGGGCGCGAGCGCGGTGGCGAGCGCCGCGGTGGATTCCGCGTTCCGGAGACAGCGCTCCTCGTTCGCCGTGATCCCGCGGACGCAGCGTTCGGCGAACTCCACGCTCGCGGTGGAGAGAATCCGGACGCTCTCGAGCAGGTTGTGGGCCATGACGGGGATCATGACGTTGAGTTCGAGGTTTCCGGACTGCCCGCCCACGACGATCGCCGCATCGTTGCCGATGACCTGTGCACACACCTGAAGCACGGATTCCGCCATCACCGGGTTGACCTTGCCCGGCATGATGGACGAGCCCGGCTGCACCGCGGGGAGGTTGATCTCACCGAGCCCCGTGCGCGGACCGGATGACAGCCAGCGCAGGTCGTTCGCGATCTTGGTCAGGCTCACGGCGACGGTTCGCAGGGCCCCGCTCGCCTCGACCACCGCGTCGCGCGCCGACTGCGCCTCGAAGTGGTTCGACGCCTCCACGAACTCGACCCCGAGGATCTCGCCCAGCGCGGCCGACATCCGCGCGCCGAAGTCGGCTGGCGTGTTGATGCCGGTCCCCACCGCCGTCCCTCCGATGGCGAGTTCCGCGAGCGCGGGACGAACGGCCTCGACGCGCCGTATCCCGTGTCTCACCTGGCTGGCGTAGCCACCGAACTCCTGTCCGAGCCGGACGGGCGTCGCATCCTGCAGGTGCGTGCGTCCCGCCTTGGCGATGTGATCGAACTCCTCCGCCTTCGCCGCAAGCGCCGCTCGCAGCTGCTCCAGGGCGGGCAGGAGCTCACGCTCGATCGCGACGAGTCCCGAGACGTGCGTGGCGGTGGGGATCACGTCGTTCGACGACTGCCCCAAGTTGACGTGATCGTTCGGATGGACGGGGCTTCGCGAACCGACGACGCCGCCCAGAAGCTGGATGGCGCGGTTCGCGATGACCTCGTTCGCGTTCATGTTCGTCGACGTGCCGGACCCGGTCTGGAAGATGTCCAGCACGAAATGGGAATCCAGCTCCCCGGCCATGGCCTCGCCGGCCGCCCGTTCGATCGCTTCGCCGAGTTCGGGGTCGAGGAGCCCCAGTTCGCGGTTCACGCGGGACGCCGCGAGCTTGATCGCGCCGAGCGCCTCGATGAAGCGGCGCCCGAAGCGGAGGTGGGAGATGGGGAAGTTCTGGCGGGCCCGCTCCGTCTGCGCTCCGTAGAGCCGGTCGGCGGGGATCGCCATCTTCCCCATGGAGTCCTTCTCTATGCGATGATCCATGCGTAGGATGTCCGTGGGTTTTTCCGGGTGGTTGGGTGGCTAGAACTCGATGAGGTCTCCGATGCGGATCCCGTTGGCCTCGAACCACCCCAGGTTCATCTCCAGCGCATACATGGCGGGCGCGGCCGAGTCGTGGGTTTCCGTGGTCTGCGGTTCCATCTGCTGGATGTCGACGATGCGGCCTTCGCGATCGATGTACGCGATGTCGAGGGGTATGAGTGTGTTCTTCATCCAGAACCCCAGGGTGCGCTGCTCGGGGTAGACGAACAGCATCCCCTGATTCTCCTCGAGCGACTCCCGGTACATCAATCCGCGCTGCCGTTCGTCGGCGTCGTCGGCGACCTCGACCTGAATCTCGATCCCGCCCACTCGGAGCGGGACCAGTTCCAGGGGCTGGGAGACGGCGCCCGTCCCCGTTTCGGCGGCCTGCTCCGCGTCTGTCGCGATGCCGGTGTCGCGAACGCCCGCGTCCGCCGAGCCGCACGCCGACAGAACGGCCGCAAGGGCCACCATCAGTGCGAATCCGTGCTCTCTCAATCGTTCTCTCAGCATGTCAGATCATCGTCATCCGGGTCGACTCCGTTGCGGCTTCCGTCTCCAACTCCGTTGCGGCTTCCGTCCCCGGAAAGAAAACTAGCAGACGAGGTTGGGGTATGGAACGAGGTGGCGGGGGCCGACGGGAGGGGACCACGGGAAGGGGGAGCGGCATGATTCTTCCGGATGTCAGAGCTTCCTTCGGACGGGACGACGCGGCCCGACTCGTTTACCTGCTCACCCGCGAGGGCGAGGATCGGACCCGCCTCGAGGCGCTGGTCTCGGAGCGGGGGATCGACGCGCTGCTCGATCACCCGAAGGCGCCCGGCGCGCTCGCCGCCGAGCCCGGCCTTTCGGCGCTCCCGCTGGCGCTCTTCTCCTACGTGGCGCTGCGTCACAGCCTGCTCGAGGGCGGCGTCGAGTCCCGCCTCATGGCCGACTACGTGACGTCGATCTTCCTCCACTTCGCCAGGGAGGCGCGGGCACACCGGATCGCCGAATACGACGACTGCGAGTACCGCTATCTCGTCGACCTGATGGCGGAAATCGCCGAAGCGGACGGTCGCCGCGGCTTTCTGCTCAGCGCGCACCTCGGCAACTTCGCGCTTTGGCTGTCGGGCCTCTATCCGGACTGGATCTGCACGCGGGAGCGACGCCGAGCGGGACCGGACCTCGGCTACTACGAGGCGATGGGTCAGACCGGCTTCTCGATGGCCGCCGACGCCCCTTTCGCCCGCCGCCAGCAACTCGATGGCTGCTATCGTGACGCCGCGAAGACCTTCACCGCCCTCCGCGTCGCCCTGAACCGCTTTTCGGACCGCTTTCTCACGCCCCGGCCGGCCTCCCCGGTCGATCGCCTGTTGAGACAGGTCGTGGACGACTTCGAGGCGCGCTGGTTGCAGGCGTGACGAGCGCGCTTATCTTCTCACCGCGTTGAGAACACCATGACCACGGACACCCTCACCCCTCGACCGCCTCTCGGCTGCGCGGCCGTGATGCTCGGCCTCTTCCGGGCCGCGCTGCAGGAACATCATCTGCCCGTCACCCATCAGCGGGAAGCGATCTCCCGCGTGCTGTTCGAGTCCGGGCAGCGACTCTCGGCGGACGAGGTCGTGGAACGCCTGCGGGGCGACGGCGAACGCGCGGGGAAAGCGACGGTCTACCGGACCTTGAGCCTCCTGGTTCGCGTCGGCCTCGCGACGGAGCACGACTTCGACGAGGGCTTCAAGCGATACGAGGCGAAGGTGGGCCGGGCGCAGCAGGACCACCTGATCTGCACCGCGTGCGGAGACGTGGTCCGGTTCCAGCGCGATGAACTCAACCGGCTCCAGACGGAGGTCGCCGGGCAGTTCGGTTTCCACGTACTCAGACGTCAACTCAAGCTGTACGGGCTCTGTGCCCGCTGCGACGTCGAATCCGGTCAGGCGATTCGCCAGGTCAGCTAGGAGGTTCCGCTGAGTTCCGCCCATTCGAGACTTTTGAACCTGCTCGCCGAGCGCTCGTTCCGGCTCGGGGACTTCGTACTCGCCTCCGGTGCGCGGAGCGACTACTACATCGACTGCCGGACCTCGACCATGCACGCGCACGGGCAGGTGCTGATGGGCGAGGTCGGCCTCGCCGCCATCCGGGACGCCGGACTCCGGCCCGATGCGGTCGGCGGCCTCACGATGGGTGCGGATCCTCTGGCCTACGCCATCGCCGCCGCCAGTTGGCGCGCGGGGGATCCGATCCACGCGTTCTCGGTCCGCAAGCGCGCCAAGCGACACGGCAAGGGGCAATTGATCGAGGGCTGCTTCGAGCCCGGCGCGCGGGTCGTCGTCGTGGAGGACGTGATCACGACCGGCGGATCCGCCTTCCAGGCGGTCGAGGCGGTGAATCGCGCGCGCGGCGAGGTACTCGGGGTACTCGGCCTCGTGGACCGCGAGGAGGGGGGAAGAGCCACGCTGGAGGGGGCGGGTCTGCGGACAATGGTGCTTTATACGGCGAGCGACCTGAGGGCGGCGGTGGCCGCCAACGGTTCCGCGTCCTGACGCGACCGCACGCCGGCTTCATCGGGAATCAGCGGGAGAGGAAGACGTGTCCGACAAGGATCTTTTGACATTCACGGACGCCGCCAGCGAGCGGATCCGATCGTTCATCGAGGAGGACCCCGCGGAAGGTCTCGCGGTACGCGTGAGCGTCCAGAACGCGAGCCCCATCGCGCCGGAGTACGAGATGGCTCTCATCGAACCCTTCGAGCGGGAAGCGGAGGACGAGTCGTTCGATGCCCCCGGCTTCGAGGTCGTCGTCGATTCGAAGAGCGCCGACATCCTTGCCGGAACCCGCATCGACTGGGTGGAGTCGCTCCAGGGCTCGGGCTTTCATTTCAATAACCCCAACATCCAGCCGCTCGGCTCCGGACCGCTGGACGGGCCCCTCGTCGATCGCGTGCGCCGCGTCATCGACGAGCAGATCAACCCGGGGGTGGCATCGCATGGCGGGACCGTGCGCCTCGTCGACATCCGCGACAACGTCGTCTACGTGACGATGGGAGGCGGCTGTCAGGGCTGCGGCATGGCCTCGGTGACGCTCACGCAGGGGATCAAGCAGATGATCCGGGATGCGGCGCCCGAGATCGTCGACGTGCAGGACGTGACCGACCACGCCGCCGGCAGCAACCCCTACTACGCCTAGCAGTCCGACGACGTCCGACGACGTCTTCGGCTACTTCTTCCTGCGCGGCTTGAGGAAGACGTGCAGCACGGTCGCCACGATCGACATGACGAGCGCGCCGCCGACCGCAGTGACGAGGCCGGCGAGTTCGAACCCCGGGATCAGTGACGCCGCCAGGTAGAACATCAGGCCGTTGAGGACGAAGTAGAACAGTCCCAGCGTCAGGACCGTGATCGGAAAGGTCACGAAGCGCAGGATCGGCCGCACGGTCGCGTTGATGAGACCGATCGCGAGCGCCCCTCCGATAAGCGCTTCCGGACTGTCGACGCGCACCCCGGCGAGGAGCCACGCCGTCGCGTACAGCGCCGCCGCGTTGATCAGCCAGCTCCGGATCAAGCCCATGAATCGCCGTCCGCGACGGCCGCCGACCTCGCCGTCAGAAGCCGGGCGTCAGATTGAACTCCCAGATCCAGCCCTTCTCGGGACGATCGAATGGCCGCACGAAATTGATTTCGCCGATCATGAGGCCGAAGAGGTTGACCCGCGTAAGGAAGCCGGCGCTCGACACCCAGTTCCGATCCTCGAACCCGCAGTTCCCGGCGGGACAGTTCAGGGGCGTCTCACCCGACCACGCCTTGCCCATGTCATAGAAGATGCCGACTTCGACCGGCGGCACGCCCGGGGCCCGGATCACGCCGATCCCGCCCAGGAGGGGAAGCCGCAGTTCCACGTTGCCTACCGCCACGCGGCTGCCGATGAGATTCTCGAACAGGGGACAACTGAAGAGCCCGGCCTGACCGCCGGCGCCCGTGCACTCGGCGACGCCGATGGACCTGTTCCCATACCCGCGCACGAGAGATGGCACCCCGAGATACAGTCGGCCCAGGCGCCAGTCGTCCGATCCGCCGCCCCAGCGGCCGAAGTGAAGCGCCCGTCCGGCCACCGTGAAGGGCCCGGCACGGACGTACCGGCGGACGTCCCCGGTGATCGTGAGGAAGTTGAGCGTTCCCACGGCGGGCTCCACCTCCAGCCGGTAGCGCTGTCCGGCGATCGGACTCGTGCCGCCGAAGATGGAGCTGTCGTATACGAAGGCGACGCTTCCGCTCGCCGTGTAGAGCGACTCCGGCGCGCAGGGCGCCCCCCCGAACGACACGGTCTCCCCCGCACAGTCCGGCAGATCCGTTTCCTCCTGGGCCAGGAGCTGACCCGTGAAGAAGTCGAAGGCGAACTCCTCGATCTCGCCGGAGAAGTCGATCTGGCGTGCCGAGCCGGAGAATTCGACCCGCGAGTTCCGGTTGAAGGGGTAGGCGACGATCCCGGTCACCTCCCGGTTGACCTCGAACCAGCGGAAGTCCCGAAAGACGTTTACGACCCTGTCCCCGACCGGAACCTGCTGGAACCCGACCTGGCGCGTGACCAGCGGCACCTGGCCTCCGATCATCGCCCAGTTCCAGCGGCTGGACCGGTTCTCGTAGCCGGCGAGGAGCGCCGTCCCCTGAACCAGATCCCCGAAGGTCGTATTGACGTGCAGGATGGTCTGCAGCGTACGGTTTCCGAGCAGGTCCGAGAAGAACAGGCTCGCGCCGCCCGCGAAGAAGACCCCGAAATCACTCGCCCCGAAGTTGATCGTGGGCTGAGAGATGAAGTCGAGGGACAACCGGGACTCGAACTCGCCCTCCTCGAAGGTGATCGGGTCGGCCAGGCCGAGGCGGGCGTTGGAGAGCAGTTCCGCGTGCGCGGTCGACAGCCGTTCCCGCGGGGGGATGATCGAGGCGTCGACGCCCACGAGCATCTCGGGCGCCGGCTCCCCGGCCAGGACCTCCGGGTCGTCGATCACATAGATCTCGTAGCTGAACGGGCCACCCTTGTTCACGCTGAACGCGACATCGCCCGCGCCGCGCGCCACGGACACGGCCGGGCTGATGGCCGTGAGTCCGCTCACGCCGGTCCACAGGTCGGTGACCAAGTACCGCTCCCGCGTCTCGAGGTCGAGCCGGTAGAGATTGGCGATCCCGTCGTGGTCCGACACGAAGTACAGGCTCCGGCCGTCCGGAGACCACTGCGGATTGTAGTTCCTGAACTGGTCGTCGAAGCCCGGCAGCGGCTCGATCTCGCCGCTTTCCAGATCCAGCAGCGCGACCTGGTAGGTCCCCGGGACGAGCAACTCCAGATCGGTCGTGAAGCGGTCCGTCGCGAACGCCACCGACCGGCCGTCGGGCGACCAGGCGGGCTGGAGGTCGGCAAACGGGTCCGCCGTGAGCCGCCTCAACTGCCCGGTCTCGACGTTGATCACATACAGATCGGTGAACCCGGCGGAGTGGCCGCTGAACGCGATGTGCGACCCGTCCGGCGACCAGCTCGGCGTGAAGATCGCGCCCATCTGAAACCCCTCGACCGGGATCTCGCTGACGATGTTACCGCTCTCCGCCTCCATGATCGTGAGCAGCGGATTGCCCGTCTTGATGCCGGCGACCGCGAAGAGCCGGCCGTTCGGGTGCCAGTCCCCCGCCGAGTGGATGAACTGGAGGCTCTCGAAGTGCGGGTCGACCGCGTTGTTCGTGAGGCGGCGCTTCACCTCCCCTGTGCGCGCGTCGGCCCCGAACATCTCGATGGAGAAGAGGTCGCTCTGCGAAACGTAGACCATGTCGAGGCCGTTGGGACTCAGCGCCGGACCAAGGTGGAGCTTCCCCTCATCAGGAGGCTCGTACACGACGCGGCGCCCGTAGTCGTCGGGGGAGCGGGTCTCCTGACGCGCGTCCGCGAAATAGGTCTCGAGTTCGCTCTTCCAGCGGTCCGAAAGCTCTCCGATCGGCACCTCGAGGACGGCTTCGATCGCCGCCAGCGCATTCCCCGTGCGCGCGGCGAGGTTGAGAATCCGGCCGATCCGGTCGTCCCCGAACGCGCCGCCGATGTAGGACCAGAACGCGTGGCCGTAGCGGTACGGGAAGTACCGTCGATCAGCGAGTTCCGGAATCGTCGGGAATCCATCTTCCAGATCGAGGGCGTCGCGCATCCACATCGTCGTGAACGGATCGATGGGCCCGATCGAGAGGTATTCGGCCATGCCTTCGATGAACCACAGCGGGAGCCGGATCGCACCGGGCACGTCCAGCCCCGGGCCTCCCGTCCCCTGCCCCGTCATGTCGAACTGGAAGGCGTGCACGAGTTCGTGGCCGAGCAGGTGATCGGTCTCGTGGATCGACACCATCATCGGCATGACGAGCCGCCGCTTCAGGATCTCCGTGAAGCCCTGCGTGCCCTCGTCGATGAACTGGCCGGAGGTGTTCGTCTGCTCGAAGTCCGGATGGTCGGCGTAGAGGATGATCGGCTGGCGCTGGCGGAACTCGTGATTGAGCACGCGGGAGAGGCGGGCGTACCAGCGCTCGGCCAGGCGGCCGACCATCTGCGCGCCGACCGCGCTCTCGTCGTAGTAGTAGATGTCGAAGTGCTGCGTCTTGAGCACCTCGAAGTCGAAAGACTCGTAGACCACCTTGTTTCGGCCGAAGTACCGGCCGGCCTGCCCCTCCAGCACGGCAGCGGCGGGACCCGAGAAGACCGCGAGAGCGGCGAGCGCGACGAGCGCGTGAGTTCTCCGAAGCATACAACCTCCACCAGGAAACCACTGCTTTCGGCCTTCCCGGGTTCCTGGACCCCGGGGGACCGTGCCGCATCGCGGACGGCAAGCAGTCAAGGGGGTGCCGAAAGTTACCCGAGGCACCCGACGTTCGCTATTGCGATCTGCGTCGACACTAGCACGACTGAAGCGCGAGCGAGGTCACGCCCCGGCCGGCGGCCGGTCTCCCCCGGCAGTTCGTGGCAAGACCCCGCGTCAGCAGCGGCGCATGAACCCGCCCAGCGTTTCGCGCGCGCGGCCGGCGGCCGGCTCATCGGCGAAGGGGCCGGCCACGACGCGGTACATGTTTTCGTACGGCTCTATCGAGGCTTCGAACCCTGCCCGCACCACCTCCTGCCGCCTGGCCTCGGCGTTCCGGCGCTCCCGAAAGGAGGCGACCTGGACGACGACGCAGCCGCCTCGCGCGGAGACCGGGGTCGCCGTCCCGATGACGGTGATCCGGACGCGCGCCGTACCGGGCCCGATCATCTCGAGCTCCCTTGCCGCCCCCCGGGACAGGTCCAGGATGCGGCCGGGCACGAAGGGGCCGCGGTCGGTCACGTCGAGGTCGATGGAGCGCCCGTTGTCGAGGTTGTCCACGCGGATCCGGGTCCCGAACGGGATCGTCTGGTGGGCGGCGGAGATGGCATCCATGTCGTAGGTGTTGCCGGCCGCCGTGGTCCGACCGTGAAACGGCTCGCCATACCACGAGGCGATGCCGGTCTGCGTCCAGCCGACGGCGTAGAGCGACGGGTCGGCGGACGGGGTCGGGTCGGCGGACGGCGTGGTCGCGAGCGGGACGGACCACACGCAGGCCTGTCCCGAGAGCGCGGCGGCGAGCGCCACGCCGAGCGCGGCCCTTCGCCGGCTCAGAGCGCGCCCCGCTCCCAGGGTCCCCAGATCGCGAACGTCTGCCCGAGGTTCCCCGGGCCCATCGAGATCGTGTCCCCCTGGAGGTTGATGAAGAGCGTCCGGCCATCGGGACTGTAGCAGGCGCCGGCGAACTCGCGCTCGTTCAGGAGATTCCGCGCGAAGGGGAAGATCTCCCCCGCGGGCGACAATCCCCGGAGGTGCGTCGTGCCCGAGTTGTCCTCGCAGATGAGGATCCCGCCGCGGGGACTCACCGTGACGTTGTCCGGTCCGGAGAGCACATCCTCGGACGGCGACTCGAAGACGAGCGCCAGCGCCTCTTCGTCCGGGACGTACCGCCAGACCTGGCCCAGTTGGGCGTCGCCCCCGTTCGTCGCGAGGAAATAGATGCTCCGATCCGCGTGCCAGCAGCCCTCGAGCCGGGAAAACCTCGCCCCTCCCGCCTCGAACCCCTCCCTCCAGACCGTGGACGCGCTGCGCTCCGCTTCGGGAGGGTCGGGGTTCTCGATCGGCACCCATTCGACTTCACGCCATACGCCCGGCTGCTGGCCGGTGCGGAGATCCACCTGCGGCGCCCCGCGCACGGCGAGCATCTCCAGAACGCCACCATCCCGAAGAACGCCCGGAGTGTGAGGCCGAAAGCGATAGAACCCCGAGCGGCGATTGTAATCTTCCGTCTCGTAGACGAATCCCGTCGCGGGGTCCACCGCGATGGCCTCATGCGTGAACCGTCCCATATCACGTATCGGTTCGGCACGGACCGGTTCGTTCGCATCGGCGGGGACCTCGAACACATACCCGTGGGGCGCGGCCCAGCCACGCCGCTGTCCGAAGGTCGTTTCCTCGCACGTCAGCCAACTGCGCCACGGAGTCGGGCCGCCGGCGCAGTTGATCATTGTCCCCCCCGCGCTCACGAAATCCCGCAGGAGGACCGGACGCCCGTCCGCCTCGATCCGGACTTCCAGCGTCGTGGTGCCCCCGCCCGCGAGGGGATCGTACGCCAGTTCGGGGGGCACGAGCGGCACCGCGAGGCCGGGGGGATCCTGGTCCTCGTGGTTTCGCACCAGGCGGACGACGTCGTCGCCCATCTGGAAGAGTCCCATCCCATCGTGGGCTCGGGGCGTGGGCCGACCGTCAGACATGGGACGGCCCTCCACGCTGAGAGCGACGTAGGAAAACCCCTCGGGGAGGGCGAGTTCCGGGCCCGCCGGGCGCAGGGGTCCATATCCGGCGGATCCGCGAGCCGTCGAGCGCGGGGTCGCGGCCGCCGATCCGGCACACGCGGCGAGACCCGAGAGCGACGGCGCGAGCGCCGCGGCCCCCGCCAGGCGTCCGGCGCGGCGCACGAAATTTCGTCTGTCGATCTTGCTCAGCGGCTCCTCCGTAACGCCCTTTGCGGCACCCTCGGCATGTTGCGGGGTATCAGGTGTGACAGGGTCCGTCGACTTCTTGACCGGCCCCCTGACTAAACGCGAATCGGACGGGGAGTATCCTAAAAGGTCGGTGGATCGCCCGCACCGAGACAGCCGACCGTCGTCGCGCCCGCACACGCGTGCTACTGCCGAGAGAACTATCGCAGACGAGAGGGATCGACATGCAGCACTCGCTCTTGCGCCTTCCGGGGCCTGCTCTGTTTCTGGTCATCGCGAACACCGCCGCGGCCCAGTCGTTCGTCGACTTCTGTCCCGGCGGCGACGAAGCGACGCAGGCGGCCGTGGTGGGCTATGTGACGGATCCGGAGGCGGAGACGATCGTGCCCGGCGCGACCGTGGCCGCGAGCTGGGTGCAGGACGACGAGCGTCAGCGAATCGAGGTACAGACGGACATTCAGGGGCTCTATGCGCTTTGCGGACTCCCGCAGGATACCGAGGTCGCGCTGCGCGCCCTCCTCGGAGACCGGCGCGGCGAAGCCGTTCCCTACACGACCTCCGCTCCGCTGGCGCAGGCGGACCTCTTCATTTCGCTTACGGGGGAGCCCGAGACGAGGGAGGAGGTCGGATCGCTGGCCGCCGGTGGCGGCAGGGGTCAGGCGTTCAGTTCGGAAGTCATCCGCGCGGAGGATCTCCTTCATCTGCCGGAGATGAGCGTGTACGAGCTTCTTCGTCGGCACCAGCTCCTCAGATTCGACCGGCTGAGCACGTTGGGCGAGGTCATCCTCCTCACCTCCGCGACATCGAGCCTCCGCGCGGGCCGGCTGCAGTCGGTCCAGGTGAGGATCAACGAGCGGCGGGAGGTGGATGGCGTTGCGGCGATCCGCGATCTGTCGATCGATGAGGTCAGCCGGATAGAGATTCTGACGCGTACCGAGGCGTCCGCGCGCTACGGTGGAGACGGTTTCGTCGGAGCGATCGCGATTACGACGCGAGGCCGCTAGCGTCGCGTCCTGGAAATCAGGGGAGAGAAGTCGACATGCCGTACTCGATTGCGCGCCTTTCGGCGCCTGCACTGGTGCTCGTGGTCGCGAACTCCGCGGCCGCGCAGTCCTTCACCGAATTCTGTCCCGGAGGGGATCCGGAGACGGAAGCGGCGGTCGTGGGCTACGTGACGGATCCGGACATGGGGACGATCGTGCCCGGCGCGACCGTGGCGGCCAGTTGGGTGCAATACGACGCCCGTCAACGCGTCGAAGCCGAAGCCGGGGCGGAGGGCCTCTACGCGATCTGCGGGTTGCCGCGGGACGCGGACGTCTCGCTGAGGGCCATCTTCGGGGATTGGCGAGGTGTAGCCGTCTCCTACAACACCGCCGTCACGCTGGCCCAGCAGGATCTCTTTCTCTCGCTGACGGTGCAGCCCGAACGGAGGGAAGAGGTCGGATCCCTCTCCGCCGGGGGCAGCCGGAGCCGAATTCTGGGCTCCCAGGTCATTCGCGCCGAGGATCTTCTGGATCTCCCCGAGATGAGCGTCTACGAGCTGCTGCGCCAACACTCCCTCCTCAAATTCGACCGACTGAGCACGCTGGGCGAGGTCATCCTCCTCACGTCCGTGACGTTGAGCGCGTGGGGATCGCACCGGGAGCAGGCGGTGGAAGTGCGCATCAACGAAAGGCGCGAAGGCGATGGCGTGAACGCGATTCGCGAGCTGTCCATCGACGACGTGAGCCGGATCGAGATCCTGACGCGCACGGAGGCTTCCGCCCGCTACGGCGGCGACGGTTACATCGGCGCCCTCGTGATCACGACGCGCAACCGCTAGCCGGACCGGTCACGCGCAACAGACCGCGGCAACGCCCCGCGTCAGGGGACGAGCCTCACGAGGTTCGCCCACGTGGTCCGCTCGATCTCGTCCACCGCCGCGGCCCGCTCCTCGATTCCGACCGCCAGGCGGGCCAGCAGATCGATCTGTCCCCGCGTGGGCGGGCCGTCGCCCATTGAAGCGAATCCCATGAGCCGCGCCAGCTTGCTGTCGATGGCGGTGGGGTTCGCGATCAGGTCCTGGCCGGCGCGCGCCCGGTACTGCACGAGGCGTTCCTCGACGGGGTAGAGTTCGCCGTTCAACTCCGAGAGCGCGGCCCGCAGACGGTCTCCTCCTCCGCCGCGCTCCACGGCCTGCTCGGCCCGGGTGCGCAGATCCCGGATCCTCGCCACGAGTTCCATCGTCTCGGTCAGGCGGTCCCTCGCTTCGAGCAGGAACTCGAACTGTGCGCGCAGTTCCTCGTCCGTCACGTCCACCCTCGGATCGCGCACGACCGTGAACGGCTGCGCAAGCGTGCGGTCGCCGAGATCGAGTTCGACGGTGTACTCGCCGGGCGGCACGCGCGGACCCTGGGCGCTCCCCTGGAAGACGGCGCCGTCGAGCACGTCGGCCGGATCCACGCGCAGATCCCAGACGAAGGTGTGCGCGCCGGCATCGGCGGAGAGCGTCGCGCCTCCGCCGCCGCGGCCGAAGAAGTCCATGCCGGCCGACTCCGCCGCTGTTTCGCTCGAGAATTCGCGGATCAGTGCCTCCCCTTCGCGGACCCGCAGTGTGATTCCGCCCTGCACGGCCTCCGGCAGGTAGTACGGGATGACGACGCCATCCGGCGGATTCGCGCCCGCGGGATCCCCCGCGCCCGGCCGGCCCATGGCCGAGAAGAGGGCGGCGGGTGCGGCGCCCGGGTTGAAGCGGGTCGTGGTCGGCGGACGGAAGAGCCTCGGTTCGGTCGCCACTTCCCCGGCCGCGAACTGATGGAGCAGATCCACGTCGTCCAGGACCCAGAACGAGCGCCCGTGCGTGGCCGCCGCGAGGTCCCCATCACGGAGCACGAGGTCGTGGATGGGGACGACCGGGAGGTTGAGGCTCAGCGGCTGCCAGGAGTCCCCGGCGTCGAACGAAACATGGACCGTGCGCTCGGTGCCGGCGTACAGGAGCCCGGCCCGGCCCGGATCCTCCCGGATGACGCGAGTGAAGTCGTTGTCCGGAATTCCCGTCACGATCCGGGTCCACGTCTCTCCGTAGTCCCTGGTCCGGTACAGATACGGCGCGTGGTCCGAGAGCTTGTACCGCGTCGCGGCGACGTATGCGGTCGCGGGATCGTGAAGCGACGGCTCGAGGATGGAAATCAACGCAAACTCCGGCAGATCCGGGATCGTCACGTTCTCCCAGTTCGCGCCGCCGTCGCGCGACACGTGGATGTATCCGTCATCCGACCCTGCCCACAGGAGCCCCGGCTCCAGCGGCGACTCGGCGAACGCGAAGATCGTCGCGTACCACTCGGGACCGTAGGCCTCCCGCGTGATCGGCCCCCAGTATTCTCCCGTTTCCTCATCTTCGTACGCCGGTGTCGGTTCCAGCGTCCGCGGATCGGCGCGCGTGAGGTCGGGGCTGATGACCTCCCAGCTGTGCCCCTCGTCCGTCGTCCGATGGACGTGCTGCGAGGTGACGTAGAGGACGTCCGGATCGTGGGGCGACGTCATCACCGGGTACGTCCACCAGAACCGGTAGTTGATGTCGGCCGAACCCCAGCCGTAGTGCGTCTCGGGGTTCGGGGAGATGTCCCGCACCTGCCGGTTGCGGTGGTCGTAGCGGTACACCCAGTGATGGTCCCCCGCGTAGACGATGTTCGGATCCTCGGTGTTCACCGCGATGTAGCCATCCTCGCCCCCACCCACCGTGTACCAGTCTTCGATGCTGATGCGGCCGAAATCCGAGCGGACGGGAACGGAGATCGACGTGTTGTCCTGCTGGGAAGCGTAGAGTCGGTACGGCGTCTGGTGGTCGGCCGTCACGTGGTACATCTGCGCCGTCGCCTGGTTGAGAAGACTCGACCACGAGAGGCCGCCATCGAAGCTCACCGCGGCGCCGCCGTCGCTCCCGTTGACCATCCGCCGGGGATTCGCGGGATCGATCCACAGGTCGTGGTGATCCGGGTGCGGCGTGAACACGCGCTCGAAGGTCTCGCCGCCGTCCGTCGACTTCCAGAGGAAGACGTTGAGGACGAAAACGGTGTTCTCGTCTCCGGGGTCCGCGACGATGTGGTGGTAGTACCACGGGCGCTGCAGGAGGTTGGCGTCTTCGTTCACGCGGGTCCACGTCTCCCCCGCGTCATCGGAGCGGAAGATCCCCTTCACCCCGCGCGCCGCGTCGACGATCGCCCACAGACGACTGGAGTTCCGAGGCGAGACGGCGATCCCGATCCGTCCCTTGAGGCCGGAGGGGAGACCGGGGTTGTCGGTCAGCTCGGTCCAGGTGTCGCCGCCGTCCGTGCTCTTGAAGAGTCCGGTACCGGGGCCCGCGCTGCGGAAGCCCCACGGGAAGCGCCTCAATTCGAGGAGCGACGCGTACAGGACATCGGGGTTCGCGGGATCGAGGACGAGATCGATCGCGCCCGAATTCTCGTCGCGGTACAGGACCTTCTCCCAGGTCGCGCCGCCGTCGCGCGTCCGGTACACGCCGCGCGCCTCGCTCGCGCCCCACGCGTCGCCGAGCGCGGCCACCCAGGCGATGTCGGGGTTCTCGGGATGTACGCGCACGCGGGCGATCTGGAGCGTCTCCGCGAGCCCGAGGTGCCGCCAGCTCGCGCCCCCGTCGTCGGAGCGGTAGACGCCGTCGCCGTGGGTGGCGTTGCCGCGGATGCACGTCTCGCCCATGCCGACGTAGACGACGTCGGGGTGGGAACGGCTGACCTCGACGGCCCCGACGGAGCCCGTGCCGATATAGCCGTCGGAGACGTTCCGCCAGTTCGCGCCGCCGTCCTCGGTCTTCCAGACGCCGCCGCCGGCGACACCCTGAAAGAAGACGAGATCGTCCGTGGGGTGCCCGGCCACCCCGAGCACGCGGCCGCCGCGGGTGGGGCCGATCGAGCGCCATTCGAGGAGATCGAGCCACGCGTCGTCGACGGGCTGGGCGTGAGCGCCCGCGGAAGCGGAAGTACCGAGCAGCGCCAGCGCGAGCAGGGTCCGTGCGATTCGGGTCGTCGGTCGGGGTCTGGCCATGCGGAATTCTGCCACGGGTTGCCGTATCCTTCGGGAGTCGTCCAGTGCGGCCGAGCCCCGAATCTTGCGCTCCATCCGCGCGCCGTACAGCGCGGGATGGCGGATGGCGTCGCCGTCCGGGTCCGAGGCCGCATGTTGGCGTTCGGCCAGAGCGCGTGTGAACATGCGGGATGACGACCTTCTCTTCCGCGCGGTTCGCGTTCGGGACGCTGCTCCTCGCCGGCGCGGGGATCCATTCCGCTGCCGCGCCCCGGACTGCCGAGGCGCAGACCGGCCTGTCGGGCCGGACATCCCCGGACACCGTCACTCGGGCGACCCACGAGCGGAACACGGCGTCCGTCGACGTGTTTTCGCGAGTGGAGATACTCGAGACCGGACAGTCGGAACTCGCTTCCGCCCTCAACGAACTCCTGCCGTCCGCCTACTTCCCGCGCCGCCAGGTCGCGGATCTCACGTCGGGGGTTCGGCCCTTCCAGCTGCGTGGGCTTTCACCGGACCACACGCTCGTCCTCCTGAACGGGAAACGCCGCCACGCCACGGCGGTCGTGCACACGCTGGGCGGCGGCGCATTTCCGGGAGCGAGCGGCGTGGACATCAACGCCTTGCCGCTTCAGGCGATCGACCGCCTGGAGGTCGTGCGCGACGGAGGCACGACCCGGCACGGCTCCGACGCGATCGCCGGTGTCATCGACCTGCGTCTCCGGAACACGGTCTCGGCGCCCGAGTTCATCGCTTCCGTCGGGCACCACTTTCCGGATGAATGGGATGACGACGGGCTTCGCTACGACTTCTCGGGGAACTGGGGACTGGGCATCGGCCGGGGCGGCGTCCTGAACCTCACGAGCGCGTTCAGCCAGCGGGACCCGACGAACCGCGCGGGCGCCGATGGCCGCGACCAGATCCTCCCGGGGGACGCGGACTTCGTCGACCGGGGTCTCGTCATCCGAAAACACAACGAGGTGGCGCAGCCGAATCACCTGTGGGGAGACGGCGAGTCCTCGAACTTCATGTTGTTCGCCAACTTCGAACTCCCCCTCGCGGCCGCGCGCGCCGGCCCCGGCGGCGCCGAACTCTACGCGTTCGGAGGCTACAGCCGGCGGCGTGACCGGCACTCGGGCTTCTTCGTGCGTTCGATGGACGACCGCAACTGGCCCGGGATCCATCCGCTTGGCTTTCTGCCGCGCTTCGACGCCGACTCCCGGGACGTTGCTATCGTCACAGGCTTCCGGGGAGGCGGGGAGGATCTGCCGGGAGATGGGTCCGGGACCGACGCCGGGTACGGCTTCGCGGGGGACTGGAGCTGGGACCTGAACGCCCAGTACGGCTCGAATCGGATCGACAACGACCTCTTCGACACGCTCAACCCATCGCTCGGGCCCTGCCTCGAGTCGGCGTGCGCGCCCGGCCCGGACGGGATTCCCGGGACCGCGGACGACCCGGGAATCCCGAACCGGACGCGGTTCTCCACGGGCTCGCTCGAGAACCGCCAGTTCCTTGCGAATGCGGACGTGCGGGGCCGGATCGAGATGGGGCTCGGCGGGGGGCCGGCGAGCGTCGCGCTCGGGGCGACGTTCCGCCTCGACAGCTACCGCATCCTGGCGGGGGAACCCGCGTCGAGGGTGGACGGCTTCCACCCTACCCAGAGCGGCGGCATCGCGCCGGCGGGCTCTCAGCGCTTCACGGGCTTCCGGCCGGAGGAGACCGGGATCTGGCACCGGTCGAGCTTCAGCCTCCACGGTCAGGTCGACGCGCCGCTCCTGCGGCCGCTCCTGCTCTCCGCGACGGGACGCTACGAGCGCTTCAGCGACGTCGGCGGCACGGTCAGCGGGAAGCTCGGGCTGCGCCTGGCCCTTTCCGACGCCGCCGCCTTCCGGGCAAGCACGTCCACGGGATTCCGGCCGCCCGCGCTGAGCCAGTCCCACTACGGACACGTCACGGCGGGGCGTCGTGAAGACCCGGACGAGCCGGGCGCGACCGCCGGGTTCGAGGCGGGGACGTTTCCGGTGGACGCTCCGGAAGCCGGGGCGGTCGGCGCATCGCCCCTCCGCGGGGAGCGGTCGCGCTCCGTCAGCGCGGGGTTCGCGTTCGAGCCGGCCGACGGCCTGCGTTTCACAATCGACGGCTACGCGACGGACGTCGACGACGCGATCCTCCTCTCCAACCCGCTCGCGGAAGGCGCCAGCGGCCTGGTCGATCACCTGCTGGCGGACTTCGCCGCGGAATCGGTCCGTTTCTTCTCCAACGCGATCGACCTGCGGTCGTACGGCGTCGATGCGAGGCTCACATGGGGGCGGCGGCTCGGGGACGCATCACGCCTGGAACTCGGCGCCTCCGCGGGCTGGGGGCAGGTCCGCGGGCGCTGCCCGGAGGGCGACATCGCGGCCTGCGTGGGGGAGAACGAGGCCCTGCGGGACGAATCGTTCAGGATCTACGACGGGTTCGACGTCTTCTTCCTCGAGGAGGGGCGCCCGGACTGGCGCGGCAGGTTCGGGACGAGGTTCACGACCGGCGCTTTCGAGTTCGGCCTGGGGGCGAACGTGTACGGGGCGCAGGAGGAACTGCGCGCGCTCGGCGTCGGAGAGCACCCCCACAGGATCCGACTCCTCGAACCGAAGGTCACAATCGATGCGGGAGTCCATGTCGACGTGGCGCGAGGGTGGCGCCTCACGGTCGGCGGCGAGAACCTCTTCGATTCATTCCCGACGCGCGTGGACGCGTTCGGAGGGATCTTCCCCTACCGCTCGTTCTCGGCGATGGGGTTCAACGGCCGCTACCTGTACGCGCGGCTACAGGTTTCCTAGCAGCCCGTCCTAGCCCGGCCAGGGGGTGCCCTGCTCGGCCGGCACGCGACCCATGCCCATGAACACGAACTTCTGGATCCGCTTCCCGGCGTAGGTCTCCGTCGTGTAGACGTTGCCCCTCGAGTCCGTCGCGATGCTGTGGACGCCGATGAACTGCCCCGGCTGCCGGCCTCCGTCGCCGAAGCTGGTCAGCACCTCCAGCGAGGCGCGATCCATGACGTAGACCCGGTGGTTCGATCCGTCGGCGACGTACATGTACCGCTGCTCCGGGTCGCGCGAGAAGGCGAGGTCCCACGTTGATCCGGCGCCGAGCGTCCGGGGCGCGACGAACGCCTCATCCACGTACGTCCCGTCCGTCCGGAAGACCTGGATCCGGTCGCTCGCACGGTCGCAGACGTAGATCAGACCGTCGAGCGAGGGCTGCGCGCAGTGCACCGGAGTCCGGAACTGCTGCGAAGGGGGCGCGTCCGGATCGTAGAGGGGCGGCGGCGTGTCGTCCGGCGCGTTCCCGTAGGCGCCCCAGTAGCGCTTGAAATCACCGGTCGACGCGTCGAGCACCGCCACGCGCCGGCCGCCGTAGCCGTCTGCGACGTAGGCTTCGTTGGCCTCCGCATCGAAGCCGACCTCCGCCACCCGGTTGAAGCGCGTCTCGCTGCGGCTGTCGGGCTCCATCCCCACCTGCGGTTGCCCGTAGGACGCGAGGAACTCGCCGTCGCGCGAGAACTTGAGGATGTGCGAGTCGCTCGCCCCGTTGCCGCCGATCCACACGTTGTCCATGTGGTCGATCGTGATCCCGTGGTTCGACTCGGGCCACACGTATTCGTCGGACGGGCCTCCCCACGAGTTCACGAGGTTGCCCTCCGGATCGAATTCGAGCACCTCGGGCGCGGGGTTGCAGCACTCCGACATCGGCGGATCGGCGGCGGCGCCCAGTTCGGTACGGGCGTCGATGGAGGCGCGACGATGGATGATGAACACATGGTCGCGGGAGTCGACGCCGACTCCGATCGTGGAGCCGAGGAGCCAGTGTTCGGGCAGCGGTTTGGGCCAGAACGGATCCACCTCGAACATCGGCGCCTCGACGCCCTGTCCCGTCGCGTCGGCCGATCCCGCGTCGTCCATCGCGGCCTGCCCGCACGCGAGCGCAATGACAACGCCGGCCGTCACACCTCCGATGAGGGTTCCCCGCCTGCCGTTCATGCCTGTACCTCCTCGCCGATCCGACCGTCTACCGGTCTACTGGTCGCCGCGCGGCCAGGGCGGCCCCTGGTGCTCGGCCGGCACCGGGCCCATGCCCATGTACACGAACTTCTGGACGCGCTTCCCCTCGTAGGTCTCCGTCGTGTAGATGTTGCCGTTCGAGTCCGTCGCGATGCTGTGGACGGCGAAGAACTGGCCCGGCTGACGGCCGCCGTCCCCGAAGCTGGTCAGGATCTCGAGCGAAGCGCGGTCCATGATGTAGACCCGCATGTTCTTCCCGTCGGCGACGTACATGTACTTCTGATCCGCATCGCGCGAGAAGGCGATGTCCCACGTCGACCCGTCGCCGAGCGTGCGTGGCGCGATCCGCACCTCGTCGACGTAGGTGCCGTCCGTCTGGAAGACCTGGATGCGGTCGTTGGGGCGATCGCACACGTACACGAGGCCGTCGAGCGAAGGCTCGGCGCAGTGCACGGGCGTCCGGAACTGCTGGATGAGCGGCGCGTCGGGGTCGTAGGGCGGCGTTCGCGTGTCGTCGGGCGCGTTGCCGTAGGCGCCCCAGTAGCGCTTGAAGGCCCCGGTCGATGCGTCCAGCACCGCGACTCTGCGGCCGCCGTAGCCATCCGCGAGGTAGGCCTCGTTGGCCGCCGCGTCGAAGGCGAGCTTGGCCACGCGGTTGAAGCGCGTCTCGCTATGGCTGTCGGGTTCGGGGCCCGCCTCTGGCTCACCGTACGAGGCGAGGAACTCGCCGTCGCGGGAGAACTTCAGGATGTGCGTGTCGTTCGGCCCGTTCCCCCCGATCCACAGGTTGTCCATGTGGTCGACGGTGATGCCATGGTTGGAGCCCGGCCACACGTAGTCCTCGGAGGGCCCTCCCCAGGCGTTGACGAGGTTTCCTTCGGGATCGAACTCGAGTACGGGCGGCGCGGCGCGGCAGCACTCGCCAATCGGCGGGTCGGCGTCGGCCCCGCCCTCCGTACGCTCGGTGAGGTTGCCGCGGTGCACGATGAAGACGTGGTCGCGCGAGTCCACGCCCACCCCGATGGCCGAGCCGAGCACCCAATGGTCCGGCAGCGGTTTCGGCCAGAACGGATCCACTTCGAACATCGGCGCCTCGACGCCCTGCCCCTCGCTGGCCTGAGCCCCGTCGTCCATGGCCGCCTGGCCGCACGCCAGCGCGAGAGCGATGCCCGCGACCACACCGAAGATGAGGGTTCGCCGCTTTCCGTTCATGGCCGTCTCTCCTTGCGGATACCGAGTCGCTTCCGAGTCGCCCGATCCTGATTTTTTCCGATTGATTCACGCTACAGATGCCGTCCGCGTTCGTCCAGAGATCGGTCGGGGTCGACGGCGCGGGCCTGCCGCGCCATCGTGCGGGCGGACCAAGGCAGGCTTTTCCCAGTCTCGCGGAGTTCGGGGATCGCGGATGAAGCGATGTAACACACGGCGTCCAACCCGGCGCACGGCGCTTTTGATGGGGTGCGTCCTCGTACTCTACGGCCTGACGAGCCTGGCCGGCGCGGCGCGGGCGGCACCTGAGCGGGAGGCGTCGGATCGCGCGGCCGAGGCGGTCCCTGCCGTGCCGCACGAGATCCCCGCGGACGTCACCGTGCAGGCCTTCGTCACGCCGGAGGGGTCACGTCTCCATTTTCTCGTCCGGGCGCCGCTCGAGGCGATGCGGGACATCGAGTTCCCCCGGTACGGACTCGGGTACCTGGATCTGGAAGCGGCGGATCCGTTCCTCCGCGACGCGGCGCAACTCTGGCTCGCCGACTATGTGACGTTCTACGAGGAAGATCGACGCCTGGAGGCGCCCCGCATCGTGGCGGCCCGCGTTTCTCTTCCTTCGGACCGATCCTTCGCCAGCTACGAGACGGCACTGGCGCACTTCGACGACCCACCGCTCGACCCCGGGCTGCAGCTCCCGTGGCGCCAGGCTCTGCTCGATGTATTGCTGGAGTACGATATCGCGTCGGACGAGTCCCGTTTCTCGATCGATCCGGGTTTCGCGCACCTCGGCCTGCGCACGGTCACGGTGCTGCGCCTGCGGCCGCCGGACCGCCCGGAGCGCGTCTTCCAGTACGTCGGCGACCCCGGACTCGTGCGGCTCGACCCGCGCTGGCACCAGGCCGCGCTGCGCTTCGTGTCCCTCGGCTTCACGCACATCCTGGACGGGATCGACCACCTCCTCTTCCTCCTCTGCCTCGTCATCCCGCTGCGGACGCTGTGGGGTCTGGTCCCGGTCATCACGTCCTTCACGATTGCGCATTCGATCACGCTCATCGCCTCCGCCTTCGGGATCGCGCCCCGCGCGCTCTGGTTCCCGCCGCTGATCGAGACCCTCATCGCGCTCTCGATCGTCTACATGGCGCTCGAGAACATCGTCGGGGCAAAGCCTCGAAAACGCTGGCTGCTCGCGTTCGGATTCGGGCTCGTGCACGGGTTCGGCTTTTCGTTCGCGCTCAGCGAGTCGCTGCAGTTCGCCGGCGGACACCTGCTTACGTCCCTGCTCGCGTTCAACGTGGGCGTGGAACTGGGACAGCTCGTCGTGGTCGCGGTCGCCGTTCCGGTGGTCGAAATGCTGTTCCGCAAGGTGGTGGCGGAGCGGATGGGGACGATCATCGGGTCGGCGCTGCTGGCGCACACCGGCTGGCACTGGATGACGGACCGGGGCTCCGACCTGCTGGCCTACCGCTTCACGTGGCCCGCCTTCGACGGAGCGCTGGCCGCCGCGCTCATGCGCTGGGGGGCGCTGGCGCTGATCGTCGTGGGCGCGGCGTGGGCGATCAGCGGACCCTTCGGCCGGCTGGCGGCGAAGGCGAAGGGGGGTGGCCGGGCCGCCCTGGTGGAATAGTCCGCTTCGGCGCGCGCAGCTTGCCCGTTTTGCCGTTGGCGTCCCATCGTTTTTGCCCGACATGGTATAAATGGCGCGGACCGGAAGGACAGGAGGACGGATGCAAGGCGCAAGGCGAATCGGACTCATCGCGGTACTCGCGCTTACGGCGGTCATTTCGGGCGCCGACGCGCTCGCGGCGCAGTTGACGGCGCCGAACCCGTACAGGGCCATGGACGGCTGGGGACAGCTTCCCGACGGACGCTCGTGGGGCGCCACCAGCGCCGTCTACCCGGCCCCGGACGGTGAGCACATCTGGGTGGGCGAGCGGTGCGGCGCGAACCTGTGCGTCGAGAGCGACGTCGACCCGATCCTGCTCTTCGACACCGAGGGGAATGTCGTGCGGAGCTTCGGCTCGGGACTCATCGCGTGGCCGCACGGAATGTTCGTCGAGGAGGACGGCAGCGTGTGGGTGGCCGACGCCGTGGGATACGCGCCGGTGCCGGAGGGCTGGGGACACGTCGTCTACAAGTTCAGCCCCGAGGGCGAGGTACTGATGGTTCTGGGCGAGAAGGGCGTGGCGGGGGACGGCCCGAACCACTTCAACAAGCCGTCGGACATCCTCATCGCGCCCGACGGCAGCATTTTCGTTGCGGACGGGCACGACGCGGGCGGCAACAACCGCATCGTGAAGTTCGCGCCCGATGGCACGTTCCTCATGGAGTGGGGACGCGCAGGGACGGCGAACGGGGAGTTCCGCGACCCGCACGCGCTCGCGATGGATTCGCAGGGACGCCTCTTCGTCGGCGATCGCGGCAACAGCCGCGTCCAGGTCTTCGATCAGGAGGGGAACCACCTGGAGACCTGGCACCAGTTCGGACGTCCGAGCGGGCTGTTCATCGACGAGGAAGATGTCCTCTACTCGACGGATTCCGAGTCGAACGCGCGCCGCAACAAGGGGTGGCTCCGCGGCATCTACATCGGAGACGCGGCGACCGGTTGGGTGACGACCTTCATCCCGGACCCGGAGCCGAATCAGGATGCGTCCGGCACAAGCGGCGCGGAGGGGATCGCGGTCGACGCGCACGGCAACCTCTACGGGGCCGAGGTCGGACCCCGCCAGATGAGAAAATACATCCGGCGCTAGTGTCGTATCCCACTAGCGGAGTCGGCAGCAACCAGCACGGGAGTCGGAGATGAGACGCACGATAGGCTTCATGGCCCTCCTGTTCGCGTTCGGCGCGAGCGGAGCGGCGGCGCAGGATGAGAACATCAGTTTCTTCATCACCAGTTCGAATCCGGGGGACGGCGCGGATCTCGGCGGTCTCGAGGGCGCGGACGCGTACTGCGAGACGCTGGCCGAGGCGGCGGGCCTGCCCGACCGCATGTGGCGGGCCTACCTCAGCACGACGGGCGCGGGCGGCGTGAACGCGCGCGACCGGATCGGAGACGGGCCGTGGTTCAACCACGCGGGCACGATGATCGCCCGGGACGTCGAGCACCTGCACAGCAACGGCCCGAACCTGACCAAGGCCACGATCCTCACGGAGAACGGCGATGAGGTGAACGGCCGGGGCGACCAGCCGAACCAGCACGACATCCTCACCGGGTCCCTGATGAGCGGCATGGCCTCGGGAGCGGACGGCGACACGACGTGCAGCGATTGGACGTCGAGCGGCGAGGGCAGCGCGCTCGTCGGACACCACGACCGAGTCGGAGGCGGACAGAACCCGACATCGTGGAACGAGGCGCACGGGTCACGGGGCTGCAGCCTCGAGGATCTGCGCGGGACGGGCGGCGACGGGCGTTTCTACTGCTTCGCCACGGACGGACCGGGCGGCGGGAGCGCATTCGCGCTACGCCAGCGGGCGAACTGAGCCCGCCTGGCGAACACGTTCTTTGATGTCCTGATCGTCGGCGGCGGGCCGGCCGGCTGCGCCGCCGCGGCGTCGCTGGCGCGGCGCGGGCATGATGTCGCGCTGATCACGCGGCCCGCGCCGCCGGCGAAATGGCTCGCCGAATCGATTCCCGGCTCGGCGCGGAAGCTCCTCGAGCGCGTGGGAGCGCTGGACGCTCTCGACGCGGCGGGCCTCGTGCCGAACGAAGGCAACACCGTGTGGTGGGCCGGGATGCCCCGCCGGGAAGAACGGTTCGAGACGCCCGAGCGCGGCTTCCACGCGGATCGGGCGGCGCTCGAGGCCGCCTTTCACGGAGTCGTGCGCGGGGCGGGCGCGCGCCTCGTGACGGACGGGCCGGTGGTCGAGACGACCGTCGAGCCCGATGGCTGGCGCGTCGCCACCTCGACCGCGCGCTACCGGGGCCGCTGGGTGCTCGACGCCTCCGGCCGCGCCGGGGTGCTCGCCCGCCGCGGGCTCCGCACGCGCGAACGCGGGATCGCCACGCTCGCGCTCGTCGGCCGCTGGACCTCGGGCCGCGGCCACGCTCCGCCGGACCCCGGCTGTACGCTGATCGAGAGCTATCGGGACGGGTGGGCCTGGTCGGTGCCCACATCGCCGCGTACCCGCTGCGTCACGGCGATGGTCGACCCGCGCCGCACGCACCTGGCGCGCGAGCGGGGCCTTGACGGCATGTGGCGCGTTGAACTGGCCAAGGCGGCGCGGCTCGGTGAGCGCCTCGAGGGAGGTCGGCTCGACGGGCCCGTGCGGGCATGTCCCGCGTCGCTCTACGGCGCAACCTCGCATGGCCGGCCGGGCCTGCTCCTCGTCGGCGACGCCGGCTCCTTCATCGACCCCCTCTCCTCGTACGGCGTCAAGAAGGCGCTCGCCTCTGCCTGGCTCGCCGCGATCGTGGCGCATACGGGGCTCGAGGACGATGCCATGGCCGGCCCTGCCTGCGAGTTGTACGACGACCGGGAACGCGAGGTGTACCGCACCTACCGGGCGCTGTCCGTCCCCTTCTTCGAGCAGGCCGCCGCCGCAAACGACCACGCCTTCTGGGAGGTTCGCCTGGCCGCGGCCCGGGAGGCGGGCGCGGACATCCCGGAACCCGCCCCCGCGCCCGGAGCGCCCGCCCTGCCGGAACCGGGAGACCGATCCCTCGCCGAACGCCGGGCCGACGCCTTCCTGGCGCGCCCCGAGGTGCGGACGGCGTGGGAGACGATCCGCTCGCTGCCGGCCGTGCATCTCCGCCCGGCGCCGGGACTGTCGAGCGTGCGCCACCCCGCCGTCGTCGACGACCGGATCTCTCTCGAGGCTCGACTCGTCTCCGACCGACTCCCGGACGGCGCGCGCTACGTACGCAATGTCGACCTCCGCCGGCTCACGGAGATCGCGCCGGACTCCGACCAGGTCCCGGACCTGTTCGAGGCGTACAACCGGCGCGGGACGGCGGTGCCGCTGCCGGACTTTCTGGCCGCCCTCTCCTTCGCCGTGGGGGCAGGTTTCCTCGAGCTGGCCGACTCGTGACGGGCGGCCGGGGAGCGCGCGGACAGCCCCTTTCGGGGTGGCGCGGGCGCAGCGATTGGCGCACAATTGACCGGTTCGGAATGGAGGATGGATGAGACGCGAAGCGACGACGCGACGGGCACTTGACCGACTGCCGGCGGCCGGAATGGCCGTCGGTGCGCTGGTGTTTCTCGGCGCGCACACGCTTCCTCCGGTCCCGGGCATGCCCTCGACTTCGGCCGCCGACCTCGATTCGGCTCCGTTCGCCGGCACCGCGGGAATCCCCGCGCAGGCCGACGATGAGGGCTATCCGATCGACCACGAGATCATCATCCGCCGCTGTCAGCGCTGTCACGAGCGCGATGACGAAGGGCGGATGACGCGGATCTCCTACGAGCGGAAGACGCCGGAGGGGTGGCAGACATCCGTGCGGCGCATGGTCGCGCTCAACGACGTCTCCCTCGGCCCCGACGAGGCGCGCGAGGTCGTGCGCTATCTCTCCAACCGGCAGGGCCTCGCGCCCGAGGAACTCGAACCCGGCCGCTTCGAGGTCGAGCGCCGCCTCATCGAACACGTCTACGAGGCGGACCGCGATGTCGAGAACACCTGCATCCAGTGCCACAGCATGGGCCGCGTCATCACCCAGCGGCGCACGCGCGAGGAGTGGGAACTCCTCATGGCGACGCACCGCGGCCTCTACCCGCTCGTCGACTTCCAGGGTTTCCAGGGCGGGGGCGACGGACCTCAGCCGGTGGACGAGGCGATCGACCACCTCGCCGATGCCTTCCCCCTCGATACGCCCGAATGGTCCGCCTGGTCGGCCTCCATGCGCACGCCGCGCCTCGCCGGCACCTGGGCTCTGGCGGGGTTCGAGCCCGGGAAGGGGCAGATCTTCGGCACGGTCGAGATCTCCGTCGGCGACGCGCCGGATGAGTTCCGCTCCCGCGCCTCGTACACCTACGCGGAGTCGGGGCAGGAGGTGAGTCGCAGCGGACAGGCCATCGTCTATACCGGCTATCAGTGGCGGGGACGGTCGAATCCCGGCGGAGCGGACGAGTTGCGGGAAGTCATGACGGTGGACCGCGGCTGGCAGGCGATGACGGGCCGCTGGTTCTCGGGCGCCTACGATGAGTTCGGCCCCGACGTGAAGCTCACCCGCGCGAGCGGCGGCCCCGTCGTCTCGGGCGTCCATCCCCGGGCGATCCGCACCGGCGCCTCGTCGACCGAACTCCGGGTCCACGGCGTCAACCTCCCGGCGAGTCCCGACGCGACCGATTTCGATTTCGGACCGGGCGTCCGGGTCGAGTCCGCGACCGGCGGCGATGGGAGCCAGGTCACGCTTCAACTCTCCGTCGATGACGATGCTGCGGTCGGCGGGCGCGACCTCTTCGTGAGCGGTGTGAGCCTGGCGGGCGCGATCCAGGTCCATGACGGCGTGGACCGTCTCGAGGTGACGCCGCGCGCCGGCATGGCCCGGATCGGCGGCGCGAACTTCCCGAAGGGCTATCAGCCGTACGACGCGATCGGGTGGGACGACGGCCCGGACGGCGAGCCGAACACGGAGGACGACCTTCGGCTCGGGCGCGTGCCGGTGACGTGGAGCATGGAGGAGTACACGGCCACCTTCGACGACGACGACATCCAGTACGTCGGCGCGCTGGGGTCGGACGGGATCTTCACCCCGGCCATCGACGGACCCAACTCCAGCCGCAAGGGCAACCGAAACAACATCGGCGACGTGTGGGTCGTCGCGACCTACGCGGGTCCCGGCGGGGCGGCGGCCGGCGCCGGCAGCCTCCGCGCCCGCGCCCACCTCATCGTCACGGTGCCGCTCTATCTCAAGTTCGACCCGTGGCAGGGCGTACCGGCGGAAAGGCTGGTTCCATGATCAAGCCCGTCGGCCAACTGGCGCTGCGCGAATTCCACGCCTTCGAGGCGGCGGGCGAGCGGTTCCTCTATCTCGTCCCCTCGGCCGGCATCTTCCGGATCGACGCGGCGTCCTCCGCGATCCTCGACCTGCTCAGCTACGGGCCACGCGCGCCGGGCGAAGTCGTGAACTCCCTCTCGGACCGGTATCCCGTCGACCGCGTGCAGGACGGGTTGCTGGAACTCCAGCAGATCCGCGCCATCGGCGAGGCGGGGGCGCCCGTCGACCAGGTCGTGAACGACCTGCCGCCCGACGGTTTCCCGCTCACGACGATGGTCCTCAACGTCACGAACAAGTGCAATCTCGCGTGCACCTACTGCTACGAGTACGGCGAAGACAAGATCGTCGACACCACTTGCACGGACGACCCGAAGTTCATGGGGGATGAGACCGCGCGGGAGAGCGTGGAGTTTCTCCTCAAGGAATCGGGACCGCTCGAGGTCGCACACCTCACCTTCTTCGGAGGCGAGACGCTGCTCAACTTCCCCGTGCTCCAGGACACGGTGGCCTACGCCCGCCGCCGCGGCGAGGAGGAGGGGAAGCGGATCGAGTTCAGCCTCACGACGAACGCGACGCTCCTCCGCCCCGATATCATCGAGTGGCTGGCGGACAACGAGATCGGCGTGACCGTCTCCATCGACGGACCGAAGGAGATGCAGGACCGCATGCGCGTCTTCCACAGCGGCAAGGGCTCCTACGAGACGGTCCGGCCGCGGATCATGGAACTGCTCAAGCGGCACAAGTCCCGTCCGATCGGCGCGCGCGTGACCCTGACCCGCGAGAACCTCGACATCCACCGCATCTACCGTCACCTGACGGAAGAGATGGGGTTCTGGGAGGTGGGCTTCGCGCCGGTTACCACTTCCTCCGGGCGCGACTACGAAATCGAAGACGAGGGATACGACCGCATGCTGCGCCAGTTCGGCGAGTTGGCGCGTGACTGGCTGGACCACGCGGTGGAGAACCGGCACCACGGTTTCTCGAACGTGAAGGACACGCTGGAGGAGATCCACAAGGGCGTGAGCAAGGCCTATCCGTGCGGGGCCGGGCTCGGGCTGATGGGCGTGACGACGGGGGGCGACGTCTCGCTCTGCCACCGCTTCGCCTACTCGAACGACCACAGCTTCGGGACCGTCGCCGAGGGGATCGACCGGGAACGGCAGAAGGATTTCCTCGAAGATCACCACATCAAGAACAAGACGGACTGCCATACATGCTGGGCCCGTCCGATCTGCTCGGGCGGCTGCTATCACGAGGCGTACACGCGCACGGGAGAGACGGCCGCGCCCAACCTGCACTTCTGCACCTGGGTGCGGACGTGGACGCATACGTGTCTGGAGATCTACGGAGAGTTGTCGGAGCGGAACCCGGAGTACCTGGCCCGCTTCGACCATTGACGCGGCCGGGCGCCAGTGCCGTCACTGGCCCGGCCGACCTTCGCATGCGAGGGGGGAAGCCGTGAAACACCTGAAGCCGATCAACCAGAAGGCCGGCCGTATCGAGGCCCAGGTGGCCCGCGAGGAGATGGACGTCGTGGGGCTCGAGAGCAGGCCGGAGGGGCCGCACATTCCGCTGGGATGCTCGCTGGTCTTCTCCCCCGGCTGGGAGGTGGACTCGACCGGCGGCACCGCCGGGCTGTGCCAGCCGGTGGAACGGGATCTGTTCGACTGCCACCTCGCCTGCTTCTGGCCGGCGCACGTGCCCGACCAGCTCAACCACTCGCCGGACTGGACGTCGCAGTGCGCGTCGGCGCAGAAGGACTGGCGGAAGCTGGACCTCGTCTTCCCGTGATCCGACGGATGCGGGGCATCGTCGCCGTGGTCGCGTTCGCCTGCGCCCTGACGGGAGTTCGGGCGCTGGAGGCGCAGGGGAACGGCCGCAACGCCCACTGGTACATGGGCAACTACAGCAACGAAGTGATCGTCTGGGACGAGGCCACCGAGGAGGTCGTGGACCGGATCCCGGTCAAGCGTGCGATCTCCCTTCGTCTCGACGTCTCCGAGGACCGGTCGCGGCTCTACGTGATGGATCCGTTCTTCGAGACGATCGAGATCATTGCGCTCCCTTCCAAGGAGTCCATCGGAGAGTTCACGCTGAGCGAAGGTGCGACGCGCACGTGGATCCGCTCCTTCCAGATCCACCCGAGCCAGGAATGGATGGCGATGTTCGTGCAGAGCCGCACGAAGCTGGCGGACCGGTACGAGATCGGCGAGCCGACCATCCTTCGTCTCGACCTCGACACGTACGAGGTGACCGACACGATCCCGTGGCCCGGCGAGGAGCCGCGCCGGTTCGCGAACTTCCGCTTCTCCCCCGACGGCGACCTCCTGTACATGTTCGCGGACGACCTCGTCGCGCTCGACTCGGAGACCTTCGAGGAAGTCGACCGCTGGGATATCTCGGAGCCGCTCGAGCCGGGGCTGGGCGAGATGCGGCTGCCGTTCGGCGAGAGCCCGTACCAGGAGGAGGACGGCGTCTACACGGGCCTCTTCCGCATGACCGATCCGCTTCAGAACCGCCGTCTCATGGGCATCGCGACCGTGGATCTGGCCGGGCAGGACGTGGAGTTCCACCCTATCGGCCCCGATGAGGGCGTGTCGTTCGTCCTCTCTCCGGACGGGACGAAGGGATACGGGCTCAAGTCCGAGATCGGGCACTACGAGATGTGGAAGTTCGATCTCGAGGGCCGGCGGGTCGCCGGGCGCACGACGTTCGCGGGGCGGCCGCGGATGGCGCTGATGCCGAGCGCCGACGGCACGAAGCTCTACATCTACAATGCCGGCAGCACGATCGACATCTACGACGAGGAGACGTTCGAGTTCCTGCGCACGGTCACGCTGGACGCGGACATGACGAGCGTCGTCGTGGTGCCGGATCCGGGCTGATTCCGACGCCCGCTCCGGCACCTGATCCCGTGAGATCCCGGTGATCCGGGACCCGCACCTTCGCCGAGCCCTCGCCTACGTTCGACCGTACGCGGGGGCTTTGCTTCCCGTGGTCCTCCTCTCCACGGCCGGGACCGCGCTCGGGCTCGCGCTCCCCTACCTGTCGAAGGCGATGATCGACGACGCGATCCTGGGCGGGGACTTCCCGCTCCTGCTCAGGATCGTCGGCCTCTTCATCGGGATCACGATCCTCGGCTTCGGGGCGAACGTCGCGAGCGGGATGCGGTACACCCGGGTGTCGGCGGGCATCCTGTTCGACATGCGGCTGGCGCTCTACCGCCACCTGCAGAGGCTCTCGCCGCGGTTCTACGCGCGGACGCCGTTCGGGGACATCGTCTCGCGCATCAACAGCGACATCGGCGAGATCCAGCGGGTGACGGCGGACGCGGCGCTCGGGCTGTTCGGGAACGTGCTCGTCCTGATCGGGACGGTAGGGATGCTCATCTATCTCGACGCGCGGCTCTTCCTGGCGGGGCTCGTCGTGCTGCCGCCGAGCCTGTGGGCGCTGGTGCGGTACCGAAGCCGGCTCGAGGGGCGCGTGACGCACCTGCGGGAGCGGAGCGCAGACATCGGGAGCTTCCTCATCGAGACGCTGCAGGGCGTGCGTACGGTGGTCGCGTCCAACGCCCAGGAGCGCGAGGCACAGCGGTTCGGGCGCCACAACGACCGGTTCGTGCGGGCCCTGCTGTCGATGCGCCGGTATACGTACCTGGCGGGAGGCCTGCCCGGGGTCCTGCTTCAGACGGGGACGGCCGCCGTCTTCCTGTATGGGGGCTACCGGGTCATCACGGAGGCGACCACGCTGGGGACGTTCGT
Organism: Candidatus Palauibacter soopunensis; assembly: GCF_947581735.1. Lineage (NCBI taxonomy): Bacteria > Pseudomonadati > Gemmatimonadota > Gemmatimonadia > Candidatus Palauibacterales > Candidatus Palauibacteraceae > Candidatus Palauibacter > Candidatus Palauibacter soopunensis. The sequence goes on along the minus strand of NZ_CANPVT010000013.1, from coordinate 10,654 downwards.
CGCGTTCATGGCGTACCAGATGCGGCTCCTCTTCCCGGTACAGGCGCTGATGGGACTGTACGCGAACCTCGCGAGCGCGCGGGCGTCGCTCGTGCGCGTCCATGAACTGTTCGACACGCCGCTCGAGGTCGTGGAGGCCGATGGCGCGGAGCGGCTGGGGCGGGCTTCCGGGACCCTCGTCCTCGAGGACGTCCGGCTCGGTTTCGGGCGGGGCGGCGAGGTGCTGGAGGGCGTGTCGCTCGAAGTGCCCGCCGGACAGGTTATCGCGCTCGTCGGCGCGAGCGGGAGCGGGAAGTCGACGATCGCGGACCTCCTGTCGCGCCAACTCGATCCGGACGGCGGGCGAGTGCTGCTCGATGGGCGGGATTTGCGTGCGCTCGCGCTGGCCGACGTGCGCCGGAACGTGGCCGTGGTGGAGCAGGACCCGTTCATCTTCCACGCCTCCATCGCCGAGAACGTGCGCTACGCGAAGCCCGACGCGACGGATCTGGAGGTCGCCGGCGCGCTCGCGGCCGCGGCGCTCGATGGGTTGATGGCATCGCTTCCGGAGGGGGCCGCGACGGTCGTCGGGGAGCGGGGCCGGCAGCTCTCCGCCGGGGAGCGGCAGCGGGTGGCGGTGGCGCGGGCCTTCCTGGCGGACCCGGCGGTGCTCGTGTTCGACGAGGCGACGGGGGCGCTGGACCCGGCCTCGGAGGCGCAGGTGCTGGAGGGCTACGCGGCCCTGATGCGGGGGCGGACCACCGTGCTCATCACGCACCGCCCCGAACTGGCGCGGCGAGCGGAGCGCGTGGTGGTGCTCCGCGACGGGCGCGTCGCGCAGGATGGCCGGCCGGCGGAACTCGACAGACGACCGGGTGCGTTCCGCGCCCTGTTCGCCGGGTGACCGTGTCGCCCGTGGACCGGCCGACGCGACCGCCTTCGGAGCCAGCCGCGGCACCGGAGGTCGTGCGGATGAGCGCGGAGCCGCTGCGGAGCCGGACCGGCCGCGGGGTCTCCATCGCGGTCGTCGACAGCGGGGCGCACCCGAACCATCCTCACCTGGGACTCCTGGCGGGCGGGGTCGCGTTCACGCCCGACGGACGCGAGCGCGATGACCTGACGGACCGGCTGGGCCACGGGACCGCCGTCACCGCGGCCATCCAGGAGAAGGCGCCGGGCGCGCGGGTCCACGTCGCCCGCGTCTTTCACGACGAGCTGGCGACGAGCGCCCGGACACTGGCGAAGGCGATCGACTGGGCCGCGGAGCGCGGCTGCCGGCTGGCCAATCTGAGCCTCGGAACGCCCCGCCGGAGCCGCATCGAGGTGCTGCAGCCCGCCGTCGAACGCGCCGCACGGGCCGGAACGCTCGTCATCGCCGCCTACTCGCACGAAGGACAGCTTCAGTTCCCGGGCAGCCTCCCCGGCGCGCTCGGCGTGTGCCTCGACTGGGACCTGCCACGGCACCGCGTCCGCATCGGTCGCCGCGATGGGCGGCGCGTCCTGTACGCGTCGGGCTACCCCAGGCCCATCCCGGGCGTCCCGCCGACCCGCAACCTCAACGGGATCAGCTTCGCGGTGGCGAACGCAACCGGCATCGTCGCCCTCGCGCTCGACCTCCTCCCTGAAGCGCGCCGCAGGGCTGACGCCTTGGCCGCGCTGGAGCCGCTGGCCGCGGTCTGACGTTCCCGCGGGGCTGTATTCCACAGAACGCTCGCATCGTGTAGGAAGGTCTCACAGCATCCATAAGTTACCTGCTTCTATTGACTTGTCGCGGAGTACCGGTGGCGCCGTCATCCCGGACGAGCTAGCTCCGTCCCCTTGCATCTCCCACCATGTGGTGTGTATTATGGTGGGTATGACGCTCCCGCGACGACCCCCGAAACGCAAGCCGCGAGGCAGGCACCCCCACAACGCGCTCTCTTCGGCCTTCGTCCGCAACGTGAGCGAGGCCGGACGGTACTGCGACGGCAACGGCCTGTACCTCGATGTCCGCCCCTCCGGGAGCCGGGGCTGGATCCAGCGCCTCACGATCCGGGGCCGCCGCACCGAGCTCGGGCTCGGCGGATACCCCCTGGTTTCTCTCAAGGAGGCCCGGGAGAAGGCGTTCCTCAACCGGAAGCTCGCCCGCGAGGGCGGCGATCCGCTCTCCGAGAAGCGGCGGGCCGAGTCGATGCCCACCTTTATCGAGACGGCCGACAAGGTCTGGAGGCAGCTTCGGCCGGGCTGGCGCTCGGACCGGCACGCGCAGGTCTGGCTGAACAGCCTGGAGCGCCATGTCTTCCCCCGCATCGGCGAGATGCCGGTCTCGGAGGTGACGAGCGCCGACGTGATCGGGATACTGGCTCCGATGTGGCACGAGAAGCCGGCGTTGTCGCGGAAGCTGCGCCAGCGCATGCGCGCGGTCATGGAGTGGGCCGTGGCCATGGGTCTCAGGCCGGACAACCCGTGCGACCGGGTCGGCCCGGTGCTCGGAGTGCAGGGGAACCGCACGCAGCACCTCCGGGCGCTGCCTCACGGCGAGGTGGCGGAGGCGATCCGGACGGTTGAGGCGTCGGGCGGGCGGCCGGTCGTGAAGCTGGCCTTCGAGTTCCTCGTGCTCACGGCGACGCGCTCGAACGAGGTCCGCGGGGCGGCTTGGAGGGAGATCGACGTGGAGGAGGCGGTGTGGACCATCCCGGCTCCGCGCACGAAGGGGAACCGTGAGCACCGGGTTCCGCTTAGCGGCCGCGCGCTCGGGATCCTCGATGAGGCGCGACGGATCGGCCGGGGGGACGCGCTCGTGTTTCCGGGCGTGCGGGGAAAACCGCTCGGGCGCACGGCCATCTGGCACCTGCTCAAGTCCTGCGGGGTCGAGGCCGTGCCGCACGGGTTCCGGTCGAGCTTCCGGGACTGGGCGGCGGAGGAGACGGACCATCCGCGCGAGGTGGCCGAGGCGGCGCTCGCGCACAAGGTCCGCAATCAGGTCGAGGCGGCCTACCGCCGCACGGACCTGTTCGAGCGCAGGCGACGGCTCATGGCCGACTGGGCGGCCTATCTGGCCGGTTGAGGACCGCTCATGGAACCACTCTTCTCCCCGGAGAAGCGTGCGTTGGCCTTCCCGCGAGGGATTGCTTGTAGGGAGCGATCCGCCGGGAGGGTGGGGATGGCCGTGCACATCCCGACCCTCCCCGATGCCATACCGGGCTTCGAAACAGGCGGGTCCTCCCGGCCACGGCCCGGAGAGCCGGATCGGCAGCGGCAATCCGCAGATCGTGGCTCAACCCCAAGCCGTCCGGCGACTTGCGGAATCCGCGTTCCGTACACTTGGGCGGCGTTTCCCTGCACACGCGCCTAGATGTCAAATGCGCACCTCCGGATCGGCAACGAACTCCGCCCAACGGCGATTTCGGCGCAACTCGACGAGCCGGGTCGAGGCAACCGCCGCTCAGCGTCGGCGCCGGCGATCGATGCCGTGCGCGCCGAGCGCCTTGCGATCGCCCTTCGAGCCCGGTCGCAAGGCGGTGACGGCCGATGCTGCCAAGTCCCGCCCCCGCGGGCCGATCCTGTAGAGCTGCCTTCCGCCTCGATCCGTCGGCCGCGCCAATCCCGCATTGACGAGAGACTGGATCGCCCGTCCCGCCCGCACCGTCCGGCACCGGAGCAGCCGCCGTACGCCGGCCACGCCGAATGGCGAACCGTCGGCGAACTCGAACAGCACCCGCTTGGCGTCGTCCGTCATGCGCCTTCACCCGAGCCGCGCTCCCGGGCGGCGAGCCGCTCGGCCTCGTCCGCCGCAGACTTGACCGAGCGGAACCCCGGTCCCGCCCGGTCGGTGCCCGTCGAGACCTCACGGGAGGAGGGCACCACGTACCACCGATCCGCGCGGTCGTCCTCGCCGTCCATGTAGTGGCCGCGTTCGAGACGATACCCGACCGACTCGGCGCGGAACCGGTGCGCCCGCAGAATGACGCCTTCGTCGAACTTGTTCATCGGCTGTCCCTCCGCGTTCAAGAGAGCGCCCGCGAAGAGGCCGGGTCAATGGCATGTTGCGGATCGCGGCCTCCGGGCGTCGGCCCACGGCGAACCGGACGAGCCCGGCGAATCTCCCTTCCTAAGGGGATCGTAAAGAAAGGTGTAGGGGATTATTCTTCCGAACTGCTGATCGGACACGACTCTATTTCGGTGCCATCGGGCGGAAAATTGATGATGACTGCGCCATCGTAACCCGTGGTCCGCAGGTACGCCCGTGTCTGTGCCTTGTGCGACGCGCTAATGCGGGTACCGGCCTTTAGTTCGACGGCCAACCGGTAGCCATCCAGTTCAATATCGAAATCGAGCCGCTGAAGCCCAATGGCGCGATCGCGATACATGATCTCGACGTTGCGCTCAATGCTGTACCGAAAACCCTCGACATCGGCCACCGTGTCCCTGAACTCGACCGCCATCGCCTTCTCGTACACCGATTCGGGATAGCCGCCGCCCAAGACGCTGTACACCGTCTCAGCCGCCACTACCGCAAGATCATGTGCTTCGCTCACGAACCCTCTCCTGTTGGTTTGTTGGTCCCTTGACCCGAGTGAACAAGAGCCGCCCCAGCGCCTGCGGCGTAGCGCCCTCGACACCCGGCGCTTCGGATGGCACGGCCATACTTCGCCTGAAGCTCGTCCTTCGTCGGCGCCGGCTCGCGAGACTCTTACTTCTTCTTGTTCAATCCGACTCCGTGATTCATTAACTTGGTAGGGTGGAAAGGCGAAAGGAAGGTGACCCACATGCTCGTGAATGGGAGGCTGACCCGAATCGGTGTCACGCTGCTGACCGCGTTGGCGGCATCCGCGACGGCGAGCGCGGGATTCGCTCAGGAGGTCATCGAACTTCCGGGCGAGGACCGCTGGCTGGAGACCGACTTCGAGGAGGTCTACCGTGTCGGTGCCGTTCTTGGCGAGGCGTGGCAGGAGTTCGGCACGATCGGCCGCGTGGGGTTCGACGAGGCCGGGAACCTCCATGTGTTGGACCGGCTCGCCGCCCGGGTCGTCGTCGTGAACCCGCAGGGAGACTTCGTTCGCGAATTCGGTCGCAGAGGCGAGGGTCCGGGCGAGTTCCAGTCGCCCCTGGACATGGTGGTTACGCGCGACGGCAGGGTCATCGTCGCGGACATGGGACATCGCACCTACCACATCTTCGCTCCCACCGGGGACCTCGACCGCACGGTACGCATGGCACGCGTCACGATGGTCCGGAAAATGGACGCCGAGGTCGGTGGAGAGTCTCTCATCAGGGGTGCGGAAGTGCTTGGCTCTGCGTATCGGGCCGTGCCGGGCGAAACCACGATCGCCTTCCCCGACCCGCGTACGATCGAACGGATCCTCCTCACTGGGGACGAGGCAGCGGTGGAGACCGCGGTCGAGGTCTGGGGCCCTGCCTACACCAAGCCGAGGGAACGCCTGCTCGGCGGGGGGCCGCGGAAGATCGTCAGCCGTGGCCCCCGGAGAGGGTTCGAGCCGGAGCTCTTCACGGGTGTCCTCCCCGGTCGTCGGATCGCTTTCTCGGACTCTTCCGCGTACACGATCAAGATAGCGGACCGGGATGGCCGGATCAGTTCGACGCTGACGCGGCCCTTCGCGCCCGAGCCCGTTACGGAATCCGTGATGCAGGCGGAGAGGGACCGCAGGTTGGGGGATCTTGAGGATCGCCCCGAACGTTCGGTCCGCCCGTCGTCCGGTGGCGGACTGGTGGTATCCGGGGGTGGCGGGCCCCGTGCGCGCGAGCGGATCGAAACGCTTGAGTTCGCCGGAGAGGTTCCCGTCGTGCGAGACCTGCGTACGAGTTGGAACGGCCGCATCTGGGTTCTGCGGCGGGGCGACGAGCCTGTCAGCGACGGGCCCATCGACATCCTTGCCGCGGATGGCCGCTACCTCGGCAGCTACCGCACCGGGGCGACGCCGCTCCCCGACGCGTTCGGACCGGGTGGGCTGGCGGCCTTCATCGAACGGGACGAACTCGATGTCCAGACGGTGGTCGTGAAACGACTCCCGCGTGCAGTCAACTGACTCCTCACTCCCTTCCGGCGGAGGAGCCCATGCAGATGACCATCGGAGCCGGCTCGGCTTGGCGCACCGGTTTGTTCGAGCGTCGGCGACGGCTCATGCCCGACTGGGAGAGCGTATCTCGCGGGCCGGAGAGCGGTGTCGGCGGCCGCACGCTAAAGCCTCTGGGCTACGTGCTCAGCCACTCGCATCCATCCTCCGAGACCAAGTACATCAGAATCGAAGTCCGAAGCGTTTCCGAATCGTCGATTCTCCGGTCCAGGACGAACAGCGTGTCGCCCCGGAAGGTCTCCATCGGCCGCATCTCGAAGTCGCGAGGCACGAGGGTGTCCACGCACGCCCGTGAGAGGTCCGGCGAAAGGACTCCGACCCACACCTTGGCGGTGAGCACGGGCATCGGCTGCATCCGGAGGGCCGTCTGATCGTGGTGGGTGAACACGAAACCGCCGCCGGGAAGCGGGAATAGTTGACGGAGTCGCGAACTGCCCTCCAACTGCTCGCGGTACGGCATGTGCTCGATGTCGATGCGTTCCCGGAGGTCGGCCGGAACGCCCTTCCTCCTCGCCACCGGGATGTCCAGCGTGTCCACCACCTCGCCGCGCAGGTTCAAGACGAACATCTCGTCCAGCCCGGACCAGCCCTGCACGAACCGTCCGGCGGCGTACGCGAGTGAACCGAGCCGGAAAAGGCTCGCATACGACCAGTTGTCGCTGTTGAGCGACGCGACGTACTCCGCCGGGAGTCCGCCCATGCTGGTGAACTCGTCCGTGGTCGGCCGCCACCGCGTCAGGGATGTCTCACGCCGAATCTCGAAATCGGTCATCCAGACATCCCGGCCGATCACCGCCGGGGGAGTCAGTCCGCCGAGCGCGGGAAAGTTCACACCTCGAAGGCTCTCTCCGGTGTTTCGGTCGAAGATGTTCACCCGCCGCGACCTTGTGGTCTGTGCGGCCACGGTCGAATCGTCGAGCACCATCGGAGTTCTGGGTCCGCCGTCAAACTCTCCCGGCCCCTCTCCCGGCCGTCCGTACACAAGCATCAGGTTGCCGTCTCTGCGGAACCTGAGGAGCTTTCCGGAGAAGATGTCCGGTATGTAGAAGGATCCGTCGAATGGGTCGACGACCGGCGTGTACGGATTGCCGATGTACAGTGAGTCGGCTTCCCGCAGCAGGATGCTGTCGATGGGAACCAGAGCCGGTCCAGCCGCGTCTGCGGAGAAGACACGTTCTCCGGGTTCGGGGCCGCAACCGTGGATCAGGATCATCCCGACGAAGGCGATTGCTCTTGCACCGCCTGTTCGCATTCGACGATGGGCTCGAACGTCTGCCCTTGCCGTGACCGCCAACCGAGCCCGAGCGGGCCGCCGTCTCCGAGGCGCCGGCGTGTCTCCGGCGTTTCTTGCCCCTCCGGCTGCCCGTTGGCCCGGCGTCCCTCTCGACACGCTCCGCCAGTTCATTGCCGCAACCAACACACTTCGCCTCGCTGGGGATCCTCCGGCGACTTGGAACATGATCCCAACCTAGGAAGACGGAACCAGATTCACGACCCGGAGCACCCTCACGAAGGGTATCCCCGGTTCGTTCACTTCGATGAACGCCATCAGGCCAGCCGGGCCGAAGGCGTCCGGGATTCGGAACTCGTCCGCCCGCAGAATGGCCCACGATCGACGATCTCAGGTCTCCGAGGGGTACGGGTCGGGTCGCAAGCGGGCTTCGCAGAGCGCACCACCGTCGTCCTCTCCGTCGGCGAGACTGGCGACCACGAGGCCGGGCAGCTTGCCCGAGACGGCCCGGTCGAGGCTGTTCCGGGCGATGCCCGGAGAGGCGTTTCGGGCGGCTCCGCCGAGGGCTGGCTGACCCACGTTACGGTGGAGCAGCCAGCCGACCCCGTGTTGAACACGGGAGGCTGGCAAGGGGGGCTCCGCTCCCCTGTGACCCCTTTGGACTTCCGCCACCGCTGGTGGGGCGGCGGCGGGCGGGAGCCGCCTCCAGAACCTCCTCCGCGTCCGTCCCGACGGCTGTTATCCGACGGTCGGGTCGAACAACGCAGCCTGCCCCCGCTTGCTCATCTGGTGTTCCGTCCTACGGCGCGCGTCAGCTTGAGGGCCGTGCCGGTGAAGCTGTCGAGTTCGATACCCGTCACCTTGCCGTTCTCATCAAACGTGACTGCGGTGGGTCCGGTGTAGATCAACCCAACGTCAATCTCGCCTCCGTCCACCGTTCCGTAGAGCATGTCGATATGCAGGGGGAGTTCGATCTGGTCGGTCGGCATGACGGTGAGATGACCGAAGACCCTGAAAGACTGGCCGGTGATTCTGCTCTCGTCGCAATGACCGGCCGTCCCGTGCGTCCATCCCTCAACGGAACCACTCGTCTCCACGGGGCCGGGAATCGTGATCGACACGGTCCCGGTGATGTCGCCGTACTGGTCGAGTGCATCGACCATGTTGGCCTGCCTGAGCTCGAACCGAACGGAAATTGCGTCGCGCACCGTGCCGGCCCATGTGCCGCTCAGGTCGATTGGCACGATCCCGGGCGGACCGCCGCCAAGACATTCGCCGCCGTCGGTGATGTGGGAGCAGCCCGGCAGGAAAAGCACCGTGGCAGCCGCGAATAGCGCCCCGCGGCCCCTCATGCCTCGATAACCGTCACGCCGACCGTGCGAGTCACCGACCGGCCCCGTGGTTGCTGGTCGTCGTCACTGCCATCGCCATCGGGCTCGGTCGCGACTATGGCAACGGTGGCCGTGCCCGGCGACCGCGGGTCGAGGGTCAGCGAATACGAACCTTCCTCGACGGCCATCGAAACCGCCAAGACCGTCGTGTCGGAAGACGTGGCGGTGAGCGTCAGGGGGTCGTCGTCCCAAAACAGGTTCTCGGCCTTCGAGATCGTCAGCGCCTGGCCCACGGTCAGCACTTGGTCGGGAAGTTCGACGGCTGATGCCCCCGGAGGCTGGTTCAGTGGGGGATAGCCGTTGATGATGACCTGCTCGCAACCCCCGAGCACGAGCGCGGCCAGCGCCATGGACGTGTACTGCCGGATTATCTCCATCGGCTGTCGTTCTTCCTTGCGATTCGTGGTGATACTCGACCGCCCGTCTTCGCCTCGCCCACCCCGATCCGTCTCTTCCAGAGAGGGCGCTTCGGTGAAGGTGACGGTGTACCGGAGAGTTCGCGGCGAGTGTCGCCCTTCGATAAGGAAATCCCCGTCAACCTCGCGAAGGGAATCGCCGATCAGGGCGACGACGGGGACGTTCACCCATCCCGAGTCGGCGACGGATTTGACGCGGCCCGCGCGGCGATTCTGACGATGCGCTGATCCGCCCGGCCCCGCAGTCACGCAAGCGCCGCCCGCCCGTCGCCGCGGCGCGTATTCCGGGAGTCCCTTCGCCCCCCATCTAGCTTGGCCGGACCGGAGCCTGTCGCAACTTGATGGACGCCCGCTCGCGGGCGCGCATCCACAAGGCGGACGAGGCGCAGACGAACGAGCCCGCCCAAGCCCAATAGCCGACCGCCAGATCGCCCGAGGGAATCCAGTAGAGAAGGTTCAGCACCGCCGCGCCCGTCACGCACCAAGTCAGCCACCGGAGCTTCGCGCGACGGACGCGACGGGTCACGAACAGCGCGAGGAGCATCAGGACGCTGCTGAGCGCGCTCATCGCTTCGCCCGGGTTTCCCCATTCGAGGGCGAGGAGAAAAGCCTCCCAGCCCCAAAGGTGCCCGGACGTGTCGCCGACGGCGGGCAGAACCCAGGACGCCGCGAACATCGCCCCGCCAACCCGAAGCAGGTGCCGCCACCTCGGCTTGCCCGCCTTGGCGAACTCTCTTGAAAGCGTCTTCGGCTCGCCGATGGCGTACCGGGCCAGCGCAAACGCGCGAGCGGGAGTCAGGGCTTTGTCCAACTCCAATTCCAGATCGACGTGCGCCCGCAGGTGGTCCTCCAACTCGTCCACCTCGCACGCTGACAGGCCCCCGCCGCGCGCCATGTGAACGCGCCAGTCCCGAAACGCCGCCTCCAGATCAAACATGCGCTCCTCCCCAAGCCGCTTCGAGCGCCGTGGTCAGCGTCCGCCAACTCGCCCGGTCGCGCGACAATTGGCGCTTTCCCCGGTCGGTCAGCCGGTAGTACTTCCGCCGCCGTCCCGCATCGGTCAGCTGCCAGCGGCCCGCGATGAGACCGTCCCGCTCCAAGCGGTGCAGGACCGGATAGAGCATTCCGTCGGACCAGTCCACGCTTCCACCCGATAGGACCTTCACCTGTTTGAGCATCTGGTAGCCGTAGCTCTCCCCGCCCGCGAGGATGGAGAGCACCATTGGGCGCGACGAGGCGGCGATCAGTTCCCTGTAGACCGCTGCGGTCATGTGGTTGTCTCCCATACCTTGATTAGCCATATACATTGCACAACAAGGTATAGAATCGGATCGACCGGTGCAACCTCGGGAGACTCGGAGTCGGGGGCGGCTCCCAGATCGACCCGTCGGCGGTCGCCCTGCCGCAAAACCGGCGACCGGGGCTCTCGCCCGCGATCTTCGCGCATCAGCGCGGGCTTCTCGGGGTCGAAGGGGCGGAGCCCCTCGCCAGCCGCAGTGTTCAACACTGCGTGTGCTGTATGTGGACGCCCCCGGTTGGGCAAGCGTGGATTCAGAACCGAGT
>NZ_CANPVT010000012.1 GCF_947581735.1 Candidatus Palauibacter soopunensis | reverse complement strand
ATGAGCGGAGCGAGCGCGTCCCGCGCTCGACCTCCTCCAGCCGGAGCGCTTCGCGCAACTCGAACTCGGCCCGGCCCATGCCGCCCCCGGCGCTGCCTGAACTTGCCGCCGTGTCTTGTCCGGCCGTGTCCTGCCCTGGGGCACCGGGCTGCCCCCGTTCCCGGTCCGCATCCGCGGCCGCCTGCTGGCTCTGGCGGTCGGTTTCGTCGCTGAAGCGCCCGTCGAGCGACCGGCCCGTTCGGTCGTCCACGGGCCGCGCCGGCGTCGGGGCGACGCCCTCGGTCGTCTCATCGGGACCGGAAAACGACGAGGAGAGCAGCAGCCCGGCCACGAGCACGGTGATCAAAGCGATCCCGACCTTCGTAACGACACCGCCCGGCAGCGCGCCTTTGGGCTCCTTAATCCACTGCTTCCAGCGGCTCATCGCACGTCCCTCGGCTCGAACCGCCACCCGGCCCGCGCACCGCCGATCTGGAGCCACCCGTCGCCCAAGACACGGCGGGCGACGTAGAGGCCGTCCTCGGTGAGATCGAACGCGACCAGGCTCGGTTCGCCGTCCCGGAGTTCGTAGAGCGCGGGCGACTCCTGTGCGCGCGAACGGAGATAGGTGAACTCCCCGTCGTGCCACATCGCCTCGACACGGAACGGCCGCTCGGACGCCTTTCGGTCCAGCAGGTACTCGAACCGCAGCCGCTCGGGGTAGGCGGCACGGAACGCCTCGATCTCCGCTTCGGCCCAGCCGCGTGCCTCGGCGATCCCGGCCTCGGCCTCCTCGCGGGCCAGCCCCGCGGCCTCGACAGCTTGGGCCGCCATCTCGCGGTAGGCGGCGACCTCGCTCCGGGCGACGAACCCGGGAGCGCCAAACGCGGCCTCCGCATCCGCGCCTGCCTCGACGCGGACCACGAGGTGGGGCGGCTTCTCCCCGCTTTCCGAGACAAGGAACGAGTAGATGCGCCCCGACTCGCAGACGAGCGCCACGTTGGTCGCCGCGTTCTCGGCCAACGGCTTCAGGTACGCGACGTTCGCCGCGCCGGTCAGGTGCCAGTACTCGGAGTCGCCAGCCACGAAGTCGAGGATGCGCTCCCCGGCCGGAAGCACGATGACCGTGGTATGCCGCACGCGTGCGCGGAGCCGGGGGATCCGCTCTTCGCCGTCCTCCGGCAACGGAACCCGGAGCAGGGTGGCGTCCGCGCTCGCTTGCTGCGCGGCGGCATCGCAGGGAAGCACCGTCAGAAGCAGCGTCAGCAGGACTACGACGATCCCCAGCAGGATCGCGGCGGTTGGAGTTGCCTTCATGGTGTTCACGTCCTCTCGGTTGGTGGGGTGGGATGGGTTCGGCCCGCGAGCGCTTCGAGCGCCCGGACCAGCCCGTGCCTCGCCACGGCTTCGGCGCGCCTCTCGGCGTCGAGCGGCGAGGAGGTGTAGAGCCAGTAGCTCTCCGGATCGACTTCGAGGCGGAGCACCGCCGCCTCGTCCGGGCGGCGGAGATACAGTTCGCGCTTGGGCGTCAGCGCCCGGATCCGGGCGACCTCCGACTCGTTCAGCCGGAACAGCGCCCCGGCCTCGTCGGGCAGTTCGGCGTTGGCGAGGAACAGCTTGGTGGGGATCGATTCGAGGAGCGCCGAAGCGCCCGGCGTCCCCGTCACGTCCACGGCGGACTGCGTCGCGAGCACGAGCGCGGCGTTCTTCTTCCGCCACGTCTTGGCCGCCTCGGCCAGGTAGTTCAGCACGGCGGGGTCCTGCATGTACCGCCACGCCTCGTCCACGACCATCAGCTTGAGCCGCGCGGTCTCGGCCGGGTCCTCGATCTCAAGCCGCATGCGTTCCAGCAGGTAGGCGAGCGCCGCCTCGCACAGGTCCGCGTGCTCCGCCGCGCCCGCCAGGTCGATCACCTGCCAGTCGCGGAACTCGATGTCGGTCGCACCCGCCGGGGGGTTGTCGAAGAACGCGCCCCAGGCACCGCCCTCGGTCCAGCGGCTGAGTGCAGACCACATCGCGGACGGGAGCGAACCGGCCAGCACGGTGAGCGTTCGGCGCTCCGTCCCGAGCGCGTAGAGGTCCTCGATCCGCGCGCGGATCTCGCTCGTGTCCGCGCCGTCGGGATCGTATCCGCCCAGCTTCAACAGCCGGAGCACCCAGCCGGTCAAGAACTGGAACGTTCTCGTGGTCGGGGGAAGCGCGAATGGTGTAAGCCGGAGCGTCGGCTCCGCCTCGCCGGGCGCGAGTTCCAGATACCGGCCCCCGAGGAACCGGGTCAGCCAGCGGTAGGAGCCGCCCAGGTCCAGGATCAGGATGCGCGGATCGTACTTGAGCGCCTCGACCAGCAGGAAGTTGAGCGTGAAGCTCTTGCCCGAGCCCGTCGCGCCCAAGATCAGCGTGTGGCCCACGTCGCCACAGAACAGGTCGTAGCGGTACGCCGTGCGCCACGGCGTCTCGAACACCGCCAGCGGCTCGCGGTCCAGATGCCGGCTCCTTCTGTTCCCCCTCGGCGGCCCGAACACGGGCGCAAGGCACGCCGCGAGGCCGGCCGATACGAACACCTTCCGCACCTGCCGCTTGCGCGGCTGGGCCGGAAGCCGGGCGAACCACGCGGGCATCTGGCCGTAGCCCTCCCGGATCACCTTCGCGTCGTGCGCGGCGAACAGGCGGCGCACGTCGCCGTCCAGCCGCTCGATCCCGTCGAGTTCGCCGTGCAGCGCCACGGTCAGCGACGCCTCGCCGTAGGCCACGCCGTCGGCTTCGAGTTCGACGAGCGCCGCTCCCAGACGGTCGGACTCGGCGGCCGCGGCGGAATCGACCATCGCCGCCGCCGTGCCCTGGGCGTCCTGCGCGTGCGCCATCATCGAGTAGCGCCGCGAGAAGTAGTGGCGCTGCGCGCTTCGGATCCGGCGACGCGCCGCCTCGACCGTCCACGGCCGCCATTCAAGCGAGACGGTCGTCACCGCGTCGAGGCAGTAGAGGTCCCGGAGCAGGTTCGCGTACGCCTGCCCGGGCGGAGACAGGAGCGAGTAGAGGATCACGGGCTCGCCGTCCAGCCTCAGGTGCGAGCGCTCCGCTTCAAGCTCCGAGAGCGCGAGCCGCCAGTTCATGCCGCTCCCCGTCGCACCGTCCCAGAACGTGCCGGGTCGGTTGATGAGTTCGGAGAGGAGACGGGAGCCTTCCAACGCGTCCAGCATCTCGACGGGCGTGTGCTCGGCCACCAGCGAGCGGCCAGCGTCGATCATCGCCCTGAACCGGCCCGCGGCCGCCTCGATCTCCGAGGCCAGGTAGGATGTCGCCGTCTTGCCGCCGCGCTTTCGGAGCCGCTTGAACCGCGACAGCGGTCCCGGCCCCGAACCCCCGCCCGCCGGGCGGAGGCCCGGGTCGTGTGACCATACCACGAAAGCTTCGAGCCGCTGGACGCGCCCGGCGAGGAACGCGCTTCGCTTGCGGCCCGACAGGGACGCGATGTTCGAACCTCCGTCCTCTGCACTCTCGGCGAGGCCGGGACGCCGGAGCATGTGGAATTGGAGGCGCGTGTCGGAACTCAGGCCCGACATCAACCGTTGCCACAGGCCCAACACCCGGTCGATCTGCTCCGGCGTGCGGCCGTCCACCGTAGCGGGCCGGATCCGGCCCGCCGCGATCAGTTCGCCCGAACGGGTCAGGCAGGTGCGGCCATCGTCGAGCCAGCCCCAGTAGGGCA
>NZ_CANPVT010000011.1 GCF_947581735.1 Candidatus Palauibacter soopunensis | reverse complement strand
CACGCCCGTCGAGATGCTGGGAGCCGTCGAGGCTTCCCGGCTTCTGTCCGAACTCATCAACCGCCCAGGCACGTTCTGGGACGGTGCGACGGGCAGCGGCATGAACTGGCGGCTCGCGGTCTCGGAGCTGGAGGCGGAGCGGTCGCACCTTCGGCTCGACGGCGAGCCGGTGATCCTCTATTCGCTGCTGTCGCCGCCCGGGCAGGCGCACGCCAACCTCCTCAAGGACCTCTACTGCCTCGATGCCGTGACGACGGTCTCGCTGGAATGGCGACCGTGGACGGTGGAGGCGGCGCGGCGGCGGATCCGGAGCGCGCAGCGCCACTACTTCTCGCGCCGCTACTCGATGATGGCGCACGCCCAGGACGCCCAGGGCACGGCGGCGGCTATGGTCGATTCCGCGGCGGCCGCCGAGTCCGACCGTCTGGGAGCCGCGCTCGTCGAACTCGAAGCCGACGGCGTGGCCTACGGCGAGGCGTCGCTGACCGTGGCACTCCACGGCGAACTCGAACGGATCGAACGTCTGGACGGCGATGTGCGCCGCCTCTTCGCCGCGCACGACGCGAAGGCGATCCGGGAGGGTTACGGCCAGTTGCCCGCGTGGTTCGCACGGCTCCCGGCCCAGCCGAGGCGCCGACAGGTGCGGCGCGTGTTCGTGTCCGCTGGCCTCGCGGCGTGCCTCGCGCCCGTGTTCGGGCCGCCGAGAGGCAACCGGAAGAGTCGGCATCTCGACCGTGAGCCGCTGGCGGTGTTCGAGACGCCGTGGCGCACGGCGTACCGCTACGATCTGTTTGCGGGCGACGTGGGCCACACGCTGATCCTGGGGGCGACGGGCTCGGGCAAGAGCTTTACGCTCAACTTCCTGCTCGTCGAGGCGCTCAAGTACGATCCGCGCATCCTGATCCTGGACCTCGGCGGCTCCTACCGATGGCTGACCCGGTTTCTCGGGGGCCGGTATCTGGAGCTCACCCCCGGCGAGGCGGAGCCCACGCTCCGGCTTACGCCCTTCGCGCTTCCCCCGACCACGAGGACGTTCCAGTTCCTCACCGGCTGGGTGCTCCGGCTGCTCAAGCTGGGCGGATACGAGGCGAGCGGCGCGGACACGAGCGAGATCCGCGCGCGGATCGAGGATCTGTACGCGCTCGGGACCCAGCGCCGCACCCTGAGCGTGCTGGCCGGTTCGCTCCCCTCCGCGATGTGGCCCGCGCTGAGCCGCTGGACGGAGGGCGGCGCGTGGGGCGCGTTCTTCGATAACGCGCCAGCGGAAGGGCCGGACATCGAGTTCCGGGACTGGCAGGTGATCGATCTGGCGGGCGCGGCCGAGCACGCGGACCTGTGCGAGGCGGCGCTCGCCTACCTGCTGGAACGCATGCGGCTTGAGATCGAGGACCCGGCCGAGACCGCGCGGCTCAAGCTGATGGTCGTGGACGAGGCGTGGCGGTACATGCAGGACCCCGCCGTGCTGAACTACCTGGCCGAGGCGGCCAAGACGTGGCGGAAGAAGAACGCCGCGCTCGTGCTCGCGACGCAGTCCGCCGTGGACGTGACGGGGACGCCGGGCGCTTCGGCGCTCCTCGAATCGATCCCCACCAAGCTGTTCCTCGCCAACGCCGAACTGCCCGACGAGGCCGGGGCGCTGTTCCGGCTGAACGAGTCGGAGGTCGCCCGGATCCGGGCGCTGACGCCCAAGCGCGAACTGTATCTCCGCCGCCCGGACGAGGCGGCGGTGCTCCGCCTCGAAGTCGATCCGGAGAGCTACTGGCTCTACACCTCCTCGCCGCTCGACGCCGAGAGGCGCGCCGAAGCCGTGGCGAGGCACGGGCTGGTCCGGGCGCTCGAAGCGCTCGCGGGCCGAACCCATCCCACCCCACCAACCGAGAGGACGTGAACACCATGAAGGCAACTCCAACCGCCGCGATCCTGCTGGGGATCGTCGTAGTCCTGCTGACGCTGCTTCTGACGGTGCTTCCCTGCGATGCCGCCGCGCAGCAAGCGAGCGCGGACGCCACCCTGCTCCGGGTTCCGTTGCCGGAGGACGGCGAAGAGCGGATCCCCCGGCTCCGCGCACGCGTGCGTCATACAACGGTCATCGTGCTTCCGGCCGGGGAGCGCATCCTCGACTTCGTGGCCGGAGACTCCGAGTACTGGCACCTGACCGGCGCGGCGAACGTCGCGTACCTGAAGCCGTTGGCCGAGAACGCGGCGACCAACGTGGCGCTCGTCTGCGAGTCGGGGCGCATCTACTCGTTCCTCGTCCATGAAGACGGGGAGAAGCCGCCCCACCTGGTCGTGCGCGTCGAGGCGGGAGCGGACGCGGAGGCCGCGTTCGGCGCTCCGGGGTTCGTCGCCCGGAGCGAGGTCGCGGCCTACCGCGAGATGGCGGCCCAAGCCGCCGATGCCGCACGGCTGGCCCGCGAGGAAGCTGGGGCCGGGATCGCCGAGGCGCGGGAGCGGGCGACCAAGGAGGTCGAGGCATTCCGTGCCTCCTACCCCGAGCGGCTCCGGTTCGACTACCGGCTGGACCGGGAGGCGTCCGGGCGGCCGTTCCTCGTCGAGGCGATGTGGCACGACGGGGAGTTCACCTATCTCCGCTCGCGCGCACAGGAGTCTCCGGCGCTCTACGAACTCCGGGACGGCGAGCCGAGCCTGGTCGCGTTCGATCTCACCGAGGACGGCCTCTACGTCGCGCGCCGCGTTCTCGGCGACGGCTGGCTCCGGATCGGCGACAAGCAGGTGCGGTGGCGGTTCGAGCCCCGGGAGGGCTCGAAATGATCCGCTGGAAGCAGGTGGTGAAGGAGCCGAAGGGCGCGCTTCCGGGCGGCATGGTCACGAAGGCGGGGGTCGTCCTGATCGCCGTGCTCGTCGCCGGACTGCTGTTCTCGTCGTCGCTCGCGGGTCCCGGCGAAGATGAGGCCGCCGCCGGAGCGCCGGCGCAGCCGCGGGCGTTGAACGACCGCGAGGGCCGGTCGCTCGACGAGGGCATCCGCGACGAGACGGCGCGCGAGACGCAACGGGCCGCCGCCGAGTCGCGCGACGATCCGGCCGACCGGGAGGGCGGACCCGCCTCGGGCACGGGATCCGCAGGAACAGATGCCGGCGGAGGCGGTCGGATCACCGGCATGGGCCGTGCCGAGTTCGAGCTTCGCGAGGCGCTCCGGCTGGAGGAGATCGAGCGCAGGACGCGCTCGCTCCGCTCGTTTCCCGTCGCGCAGTCGCACCGGGATCCGAACGGACCCCCGGACGCGGCCGCGTCTCCCGTGGCGTCCGAGTCTCCCGACGCGGCACTCGACGGGGCGCTTGCGTCCCTCGGGCAGTCCCTTGCCGCCCTTGAGGCCGAGATGGCGGTCGGGCTGGCCGCCGGAGGGTTTGCGCCCGGAGTCGGAGGCCCGGCACCGCAGGCGGACGTTCCCTCCGTGCCACGCACCGCCGAGCCCGGCCGTTTGGTCCGGCCGGTTGACCCGCCGGGCTGGGAGCGGATCCACGAGGGCACGTTCCTCGACGCGGTGCTCATCACCCAACTCTCGGGCGAGTTCCCCGGCCCGGTGCTCGCCATGGTGTCTGCGCCGCTGTATTCGGCGGACCGCCAGCGGGTGCTAATCCCGCGCGGCGCGCGCGTCGTCGGCACGGCCCAGGCCGTCCAGAACCGCGACCAGAGCCGTCTCGCCGTCTCGTTCCACCGATTGCTGCTGCCCGATGGAAGCTGGATCGACCTTGAGTTCACCGGCCTGAACCAGGTGGGCGAGAGCGCGCTCCGCGACCGGGTGAACCGCCGCTACCTCTCGACGTTCGCCGCCGCCGGGGCGGTCGGCGTCCTGAGCGGTCTCACGCTTGCCGGAGCCTCGCCATACGGACTTCAAGCGGGCGTCGGCCAAGGGCTTGGAAGCAGCGCCACCTCGATGCTGGACCGGTATCTGAACCGGCTGCCCGAGATCACGATCCGCGCGGGCCACAGGCTCCGCATCTGGTTCACCTCCGATGTCCTCGTCCCCACCCCTCCGACAGACCGATAAGAGAAAGGACTTGTCCATGCGATTCCGTTCCCTCGCCACCGTTTTCCTCGTGCTGCTCCTGATGCTGGCCAGCGCCGCTCCCGCGAGCGCGCAGTTCGACTTCGGGAGCTGGTTCCAGCGGGCCACGATCATCGCGAACCAGATCACGCAGATCTCGCACCAGGTCACCCAGATCCGGTCGATGGCCCGCCAGCTTACGGAACTCGAAGACCAGCTCGACCACATGGAGCGCGCCGCCAAGGGCGAGATCGACGCGCTGCTCCAGCCGTTTTCCGACCTGTCCGCCGATCCCGTGGGCCTCGTGCGCGACGGACTCGGCTGGCGCTCGGACTTCACCGGCCCGGCCCGGGGCACGGTCGACGCCGTCCGGAGGATGGGCAGCGGACGCTCGTTCACGCGGCACTGGAGAACCATCCGCCACGCCGCCGACCGGGTGTCGGACGCCGACATCCTGGCTCTGTTTGCGAACCTTCCGCCCCAAGCCGCGACGCGCGCGCTGGAGGACCACCGCCGCGCCCGCGAGGCCGCCGACCGGCAGCGCGTGCTGGACTACGCGGCGCTGGACGCGGCCGCCGCGCTCGCCGGGACCATCGAGAGCGCCCAAGGCTCGTTCGCGGACCTCACTGCGAACGGAAACCTGTCCAACACGGCCCTTCAGCAGGCCGGAGTCGCGGCCTCGCTGAGCCAGGGGAGGATCAACGCGGCCCTCGGCCAAGTGCTCGCCCATCAGACGGCAATGGAGGCGAGCCGGGCGAGGCAGGCCGAACTCGCGCACCTGGACTGGCTGGGCCGCTGGCACGATGGCCGTGCGCGGGCGAACGCGTTCGCCGGGACCATGCGGAACGCGGCTTCGCTGAACCGGGCCGCGCTCAGGGACGGGCTCCTGTTCCGCGTCCCGTCGTTCTACCGGTAGGGCGCGACGGCCATGCAACTGCCCCCGCAGTCCATCGACCCGAACGTCCCGGCGCAGATCCCCGCCGATCAGCTTCAGGACTTCAAGAGCTTCCTCGACGTGGTGCTCGACACCGTCGTCGGCGGGGCCGCGCCCGACGTTCACACGCTCGGGCTCCAGCTCTGGGGCGGGCTCGCCGCCGTGATGGTCGCCTGGACCGGACTCAAGATCACGTTCAGCGGCACGTTCCAGCCGTGGGAGATCGTCAAGCTCGTCATCGGGATCGCGATCCCCCGCACCCTGCTCCACTACTACGCCGTCCCGATCCCCGGCGTCGGGCTGACGTTTCCGGCGATGATCGCCGGAGGCGGGATCTGGCTCCAGAACCTGTTCCTGTCCGACGTGGTGTCGGCCGGCTACACCGAGATGGCGGCGCTCGTGCAGGCGTACAGCGCGCACCTGGGCGCGGCATGGTCCACCGGCAACCTGCTCTCGATCGTGACGGCGGGGACGACCGTGATCTTCTCCTCGCTCGTCACGCTCGTGATGGGCGCGTCGCTCGTGGTCTGCCTGCTGGCGCTGTTCTGCGTCACCTACGCGCAGGTGATCTGGGCGCAGGTCGCCATCGCCATCGCGATCCTGCTCGGTCCGGTGTTCATCGCGTTCCTGCTCTTCGAGCCGCTCTCGTTCCTGTTCTGGGGATGGTTCCGGACCCTGATGGTCTACACGCTCTACGGCGTCGTGGCCGGTGCCGTGCTCAGGGTCTTCATGGGCGTCGGCATGGGCTACATCACGACCTACGCCGATGCCCTGATGGGCACCGGGACCGCCGATCCGCTGGAACTGTGGCTCTGGGCCGTCGTGCTCATGCCGCTCGTCGTCTCCGGCCTGATGGCCGGGCTCAAGGTCGGTGAACTCGCCTCGATGCTCGTGTCCGGCTCCGGCTCCGCCGGGTCCGGGTTCGTCGCGCTCGTCATGCAGGGGGCGAGCAAGGCCGCCGCTCCCGTCAAGCCCCCCGTCTGAGCCCCAAGGAGATCCGATGATGAAACGAGACCGTGACGCGGGCCGCGAATACGCCGAGATCTGGGGCGAGGCCGTGCAGGCGAACCGGAAGCTCAGGACGATCCTGATCTTCCTTTCCGCGAGCATCGTGCTCGGCGTCCTCGTGCTGCTGCGCATCGCTGGCGCGGAGCCACCCAAGCCCATCGTCGTCCGCGTGGATGAGGTGGGCCGGGCCGAGGCGCTGGCCTACGAGGCCGCGACCGTCCAGGCCGATCCGCTCGATGCCACGACAAAATACTTCCTGAACCGGTTCGTCCACGACTTCCACTCGCGCCGCCGCGCGACCGTCGAGGAGCACTGGACCCGCAGCCTCCGGTTCCTGTCGACTGAACTCGCGAACGCGGCGTTCCAGAGGGACGGCGCGGAGGTCGCGAGCGTGGCGGCGGGGACCGCCGACACCGAGACCGAGGTCGAGCAGGTCGTGCTCCGCATCCACCCCGCGCCCGAGCCGCCGCACGGCGCGACGGCCGACTTCGACGTGGTCCACCTCGACGGCGAGCGGGAGATCCGCCGCGAGCGCTGGTCGCTCACGCTCCGGTTCGAGTTCCTCGACAGCATTCCGAACGAACTCGTCGTCCACAACCCGATGGGACTGCTTGTCACCTATCTCCGGGCCGACCGGGCGCTCGTCACCGGAGAGGAGCGATGACCCTCCACCACCTCAAGGGGCGGGAGAAGGCGCTCGGGGACTTCGGCTGGACGGGAAAGAAGGCCGAGTGGATCGCGCTGGTGTGCCTCCACAGCGGCGTGTTCACCCGCGCGCAGTGCGCGCGGTTCCTGGGCGCGCACCCGGAACAGGTGCGGCGCGTCGTCCACGCGCTGATCGCCCAGGGGCTCGCCGCCGAGGAGACGGTGCCCGGCCTCCGGGGCATCGGGCGCGTGTGCCGGATCTACTCCCGGCGCGTCTACCGGGCGCTCGGCGCCGAGCACGTCCGGCACCGGCGCGCCGCCGCGAACGAGGTGCTTCTCCGCCGCCTGCTCTCGCTCGACTACGTGGTCGAGCACGCCGACCTGCCGTGGCTCCCGACCGAGCCCGAGAAGGTCGCCGCGTTCGAGGCGCTCGGCATCGGCCGCGCGCTCCTGCCGTCCCGGCTCTACCGGGGCGCGGCCGGGGACACGCGCCGGTTCTTCCCGGTCAAGCTGCCCGTGGCGCTCGACTCGACGCGCGCCGTGTTCGTCTACGCCGAGCCGGGCCACGAGACCGCGACCGCGCTCCGCTCGTGGGGTGCGGCGCACCGGGGGCTCTGGGACGCGCTCCGGGGACAGGGCCGCGTTGTCGAGATCGTCGCGGCGGCGCGGACGACGGAGGAGATCGACCGGGCCGGACGGGTGATCCGCAGGTGGGCCGAGGCGGGGTCCGGCCCCGCCGAGCCGGACGCGCGGACGGCCGAGGAACTGGCCCGGATCGAGCGGGCGATCATCGAGGGCGCCGTCCACGTGCTCGAAGAGTTCGGCGGCCTCCAGGCCGCCATGAAGCGGAGCGTCGCGCTGGAGAACCGCGCGCGCCGCAGGCCTGGGCGCGCCTCGGTGAGCCGCGCCGCCACATGGCGGACGATCCGCCTCCAGGGAGCCCGCTACCGATGACCGCCAGGCGAGTTAGGGCCGTATCGGGGCGTGAAATCGACGCGGGGGGCCGATTCACAGTCGAAGCGTCCAGCGATTCACATGGACGCGGGCGGCCATCCGCGGGCGCGGCAACGTCTTGCGCCGCCGCGCCCCGGCCGGGCGCTGCCGGTCGGGCCGCTTCGGCGGGGCTGGGAGCGACCCCAGGCCCGCGGGGCCTGGTGCGGGTTCGGGCCGAGGTGTGGATTCACACCACGCCCCTCCGCCCCGCACGGGGTCGCTCCCAGCCAGCGATCCTTTCAGGAAGGAGGCTGCGCCGATGAAGTCCGCCACCCTGGCCATCATCGGGGCCGCCGTCGGCGCGGTCGGCGCGCGGGCGCTCAAGGCGCCGTTCCCGGTCCCGGACGCGAACCCGTACCTCGACCTGATCGCTTGGCACGATCCGGGCCTGCACGCCGTCCTCCGCTTCTGGCACTACGCGTGGCCCGCCGTCCTGGTCGTGCTCGCGGGCTCGCTCGCGCTCTCGGTCTGGCGGGTCTGGTTCCAGCCGCTCTTCCGGTTCAAGAGACGGGGCAGGCTGCCCGACTGGCCCAACTCGCCCGCGGACGATGCGCCCTCGGTCGTGGTCGGCGAACTGCACCACCCGACCGTTGCGCGGGAGAGCGAACGGCCGTCCTGGCTCGTCGTCCCCGAGAAGGGACTCTACACCGGCGTGCTCGTCGTCGGGGCGGTCGGCACCGGCAAGACGACGGCCTGCATGTACCCGTTCGCCCGGCAACTGCTCCACTGGCGGGCGGACGATTTCAAGCGCAGGGCGGGCGCGCTCGTGCTCGAAGTCAAAGGGGACTTCTGCCATCAGGTGCGAAGCATCCTCAAAGACGCCGGGCGCGCGGACGACTACCTCGAAATCGGGCTCGGCGGCTCGTGGCGGTGGAACCCGCTCGACGATCCGCTGCTCGACTCCTACTCGCTCGCCTACGGCGTGGCGTCCCTCATCAACCAGCTCTTCGGCAAGGGCAGGGACCCCTTCTGGCAACAGGCGTACACCAACCTCGTGCGGTGGATCGTGGAACTCCACCGGCTCCTGCCCGGGGGCTGGGTCACGCTCCAGGACGTGTACCGCTGCACGGTGGACGGCGACCTCCTGGCCGGAAAGATCGGCGAGGCCAGGGCGCTCGCCGACCGCGTGTGCCCGCTTCGCGCCGTCATCGCGAGGAAGGACCTCGCGAAGCACCGCAAGGCGCTCGGAGACTGGGACTGGCGGGCGCTGCCGGAGGAGGGGAAGGCGGCCCACCCGCTCGATCCCGCGCTCCGCGAGCGGCTCGCCGAACTGAAGGTCGCCTACGCCACGGAGCCCGAGGGAGCCGCCGGAAGCGAACTCCGCGAACGGGTCGAGGCCGTCGAGCGGTGGTACGACAAGGACTGGTCCAAGCTGGACGCCAA
Organism: Candidatus Palauibacter soopunensis; assembly: GCF_947581735.1. NCBI lineage: Bacteria > Pseudomonadati > Gemmatimonadota > Gemmatimonadia > Candidatus Palauibacterales > Candidatus Palauibacteraceae > Candidatus Palauibacter > Candidatus Palauibacter soopunensis. Next base: position 1,042 of record NZ_CANPVT010000011.1, on the reverse strand, counting down.
GCTCCGCACCTCGATCGTCGAGGGGATCTCCGTCTTCCTGTCGCTCTTCGACCAGCCGGACGTGGCCGCCGTGTTCTGCCCGCCGCCCCCGACGGTCTCCGAACCGGAACCCAAGGGCGGCGCAGCAGCCGAAGAGGACCGCACGGCGCGGGTCCCGCCCATGCCGGGGCTCCGCAGGAGGCTGCCCCCGCTCTCCGAGTTGATCGAGGGCGGCAAGGTCTTGGCGCTCAATATGCCCGCCGGGGCGAACCCGGCGCTTGCCCGCGCCATCGGGGTGCTGCTCAAGAGTGCGTGGATGCAGGCGCTGCTCCGAAGGCCCGCCGAGGCCGCCCGGCGTCCCGGACGCTACATGCGGCCCGCCGTGTTCATTTGTGACGAATATCAAGCGTTTGCCACGGTCGGACAGGACGACCCGGCGGGCGACGAGAAGGCGTTCGCACTGACCCGGCAGTGCCGGTGCATCCCCATCGTCGCCACGCAGTCGCTCTCGTCGCTCCGCTCCGTGCTGCCCTCGGGCGAGGCGTGGCGCACGCTCGTCCAGACGCTCCGGACACGGATCTTCCTGTCGCTTTCCGACGAGGCTTCGGCCAAGATCGCGTCGGAGATGTGCGGGAGCGTCATGAAGACGCGGGCCTCCTACACGTTCACCGAGACCACGGGCAGGCCCGAGTTCTCGCTCCTGTCGGGCCGAGCCGGGGGCGGGCGCGGCTCCATCGGCGCGAGCAAGTCGTTCCGCCGCCAGAGCGAGCCGGTGTTCACGCCCCGCGAGTTCGCCCTGCTCGCCAACTACCAGGCCGTCTGTCTTCCGTACGACGGCGTGAAGTCGCTTCCGGCCACCCGCGTCTACCTGAAGCCCCACTACCTGCCGAGGGAGACGGGCTACTGGAGGCTCCGGGAGGAGGGCCGGATATGAAGCGCGCCAGCGGCGTCGGCCACCTCGTCCCGTTCCTTCCGGGCCTGGAATCCCTGCTCGAAGACCCGGAGGTGTCCGAGATCATGATCAACGGACCCGCGAACGTCTGGGTCGAGCGGGCCGGGAAGC
>NZ_CANPVT010000010.1 GCF_947581735.1 Candidatus Palauibacter soopunensis | reverse complement strand
GCTGCGCGCCAAGGCGGCCGCCGGGTTCGCCATGCACGCCAACGGACCGGCCGCCCAAGGCATGCTCCGCAAGCTCGGCCTGGGGTCTGGGGACGGCGGATCCTGGCTCAGGGGGCCCGCCGACCGCGATCCGGCGTCCGTCGAACTCTGACCGCAAAGGAGCCACCAGCATGCAGCCCTGGAAGATCAGCGCGGGACTCACCGCCGCGCTCGCCGGATCGGCGTTCCTGCTCGGCGGGTCACGCCTCGACTACCTCGCGCCGCTCTGGCCGCTCATCCTCGCCCGGCACGGCGTCGCGGCGGGACTGCACGCGGCGTTCGCCGTCATGACCGTCGCCGCCGGCATCTACGGCGTCGGCCGAGCGACGGGCCTGGCCGACCTGGGCAGCCGCGTCGATCTCGCCGAACGGTCCGTACGGCGGGGAGACGGGGACCGGGACCTCGCCGACGCGCTGCGCAGGGACGCAGAGGGAGACTGGGAATGAAACGCGTGACCAATCGACCGACCGTCGAGGGCCTGCCCGCCGCCTGGCGCAGACGGGCCAAGTCGCTCCGCAGGTACGGCGGCGAGACCCCGGCCACCGCGATCGAGCGCTGCGCCGACGACCTCGAAGCCACGCTCGTCGAGCGGGACGAGACCACGTTCTCGCTCGTCGAGGCCTCCCGCGAGAGCGGATACTCCGCCGACCACCTCGGACGCCTCGTCCGCGACGGCAAGATCCCCAACGCCGGACGGCCCGGCGCGCCCAGGATCGCGCTCAAGGATCTTCCCCGGAAGGCCCACGCGCCGCGCGGGCCGCGACTGGCGGGGAAGCCCCGGCGCCGCGAGGTTTCCAACAGGCAGATCGTGCGGTCCATCATCGAAAAAGGAATCGAATGATGGCACGCACGAAACGTGGCCGGCGCGTCTACCGCGCCGGCGAGTGGGGCCGGAACCGGGTGCGGGTCTTCCCCGATCCCAAATCCGGCATCATGCAGGTGGAGTGGCGCGAAGGCGGACGCAAGCTGCGCAGGTCGCTGAGGCACCGCGACTGGGCCAGGGCCAAGAAGCAAGCCGACGAGATCGCCGCCGGGATCGCGGAGCCGGTGGCCGCGGACGCCGAGCCCGAGCCGCTCGCCCTCAAGACGCTGTTTGAAATCTACGGTGAGGAGGTGACGCCCACCAAGGCGAAAGGGTCGCGGAAGTACGACCGGGCCACGATGAGGATGTTCCTCCGGTTCTTCGGAAGCCACCGCAAGGCCGCGACGCTCTCGCAGCGCGACTGGGACCGCTTCATCCGGGCACGCCGCGCGGGCAAGGCGGGGCGGAGCGGCAAACCCGCCGCCGACCGGACCATCCAGCAGGACCTCAAGCTGTTGCTCGCCATCCTCAACTGGGCTGCGCGGTCGAGGGACGAGGAGGGAAGGTTTCTCCTCGAATCGAATCCGCTCCGGGGCCTCAAGGCTCCGTCCGAGAAGAATCCGACCCGGGTGGTGCTCACCCAGGCCGAGTACGAGGCGTTGCTCCGCGTGGCCGGCGAGGTGGAGTGGCGGTTCCGGGTGGCGCTCGTGCTCGCGCACGAAACGGGCCACCGGATCGGGGCGATCCGCCAGCTCCGCTGGTCCGACATCGACCTCGACTCCCGAATGATCCGGTGGCGCGGCGAGCACGAGAAGACGGGGTACGAGCACCGGACGCCGATCACCGCCATCGCACAGGCCGTTCTGGTCGAGGCGCGGAGGCACAACCCCGGGATCGGGGACGCGCCCGTGATGCCGGCGCCGAAGGATCCGTTCGCGTGCATGAGCCGCTCGCTCGCGCGCGACTGGTGGACGAAGGCCGAGCGGCGCGCAGGACTCGATCCCAGGTGGGGGCGCGGCTGGCATTCGCTGAGGCGGAAATTCGCCTCCGACCTCATGGACCTGCCGCTCAAGGTCCTCTGCGATCTGGGCGGCTGGAAGACCGCCCAGACGGTCCTCAAATGCTACCAGCGGCCCGACGAGGACCGGCTCAGGAAGGCTCTGGAGACGTACCGGGGGGGCGGCTCCGGGTCCCCAAATCCTCTCCAATTGGAGAGGATAATTGGAGAGGATCGGACCCACGAATCGCGTAAGTCCAATGGGCCTGGGTAGATTCGAACTACCGACCTCACGCTTATCAGGCGTGCGCTCTAACCA
>NZ_CANPVT010000009.1 GCF_947581735.1 Candidatus Palauibacter soopunensis | reverse complement strand
TGCGCAAGCAGGGCGCCACGGTGCGGCGCGTCCGGCTCGACGCCGAACTCAGGAGTGCCATCGCGCGCGCGAGCGAGTCGGCGCGGAGGAAGGACGGAAAGCGGGCCGCCGACGAAGAGCGGCACCGCATCGCCCATGAACTCGGGCTCCCCGTCGACGAGGAGGGCAGGGTGCTCTATCCGGACGCGCAGATCGAGTACGAAGACGCCGAGGGGCGCACGGGACGCGTCAACGTCGAGGCCGTCTCCGGCGACTACCGCGAACCCGCCGTCCGGGCCAAGGCGGCCGCCGGGTTCGCGATGCACGCCAGCGGGCCCGCCGGGGCGGCGCTCCTTCGCCGAATCGGCCTGGGCGCCAGCGAAGACGGTTCCTGGCTCAGGGGGCCGGCCGACCGCGATCCCGCATCCGTCGAACTCTGACGGCTCCACGATCACGGAAGGGCTCCCATGCAACCCTGGAGAATCAGCGCGGGACTCACCGCCGCACTGGCGGGGTGCATCCTCCTCCTTGGGGGACCGCGGCTCCACTACCTCGGCCCGTTCTGGCCGATGATCCTCGCCGAGCACGGCCTCGCGCTCGCGCTGCACCTCGCTCTCGCGCTCGCAGCCGTCGCGGCCGGCATCTACGCCGTTGCCCGTACCACCGGCCTCGCCGACCTCGGCAGCCGCGTCGGTCTCGCCGAACGGTCCGTCCGCCGCGGCGAGGGCGATTCCGACCTCACCGAAGCCCTCCGCAGGGACGCCGAGGGCGACTGGGAGTGAACCCGCATGAATGACAGAACGTCCGTCAAGGCGCTGCCCGGCGCCTGGCGAAGGCGCGCCAAGGCGCTCCGCCGCTACGGCAGCGAGCCCCCGGCCATCGCGCTGGAACGATGCGCCGCCGAACTCGAGGACACCATCGCCGAGCGGGACGAGACCACGTTCTCGCTGGTCGAGGCCTCCCGCGAGAGCGGATACTCCGCCGACCACCTGGGCCGCCTCGTGCGAGACGGCAAGATCCCCAACGCCGGACGGCCCGGCGCGCCCAGGATCGCCCGCAGGCACCTGCCGCGGAAGGCGCACGCGCCCGCCGGGCCGCGACTGGCGGAGATGCGGCGATCTGGTGATGTTTCGAATGTGCAGATCGTGCAGTCCATCATCGACTGCATTGCCAGCTTCCAGTACGATCCATAGCCGTCCGCTGGTAGTCCAGTAATGTCCAGTAATACAGGATTTTATAGGGATTTACGGCAATCTCCACATCTCTTGCGGTTTATCAACATCCGGTGTATTCTTCCCCGTGTAGTGTTGCAATAAGTGATACGCATTCAGAAAGGACCCCATGACGAAACGACCTAGGACGCTCACCGCCGCCTTCGTCCGCACGATCAACCGTCCGGGCGTCTACGGCGACGGCCGAGGCGGGCGGGGACTGAGCCTCAGGGTCCACCGCACCAAGGCCGGCCGCATCAGCAAGACGTGGCGCCAGCGGCTTCGGATCGAGGGACGGCTCACCTCGGTCGGGCTCGGGCCGTATCCCGAAATCACGCTCGCCGAGGCGCGCCGCAAGGCGCTGGACAACAGCCGGGCGGTCCGCCACGGCGGCGATCCGCGCGGGCACGGCGTCCCCACGTTTGCCGAGGCGGTCGAACGCACCATCGAGCTGCACCGCGACAGCTGGAAGGTAGGGGGCACGGTGGCCAAGGAGTGGGCCGCGACGTTCCGCGTCCATGCCGTGCCCCTGCTTGACAAGCCTGTGGACCGGATCACGAGCGCGGACGTGCTGGCGTGCCTCGCGCCGATCTGGGCATCGAAGCCCGCCGCCGCCCGGAGAGCCAAGCGCCGGTTCTCCGCGGTCTTCCGCTGGTGCGTTGGGAAGAATCTCCGCCCGGACGACCCGGTGGACCGGGCGGTCGCGGCGCTGCCGAGGGTGAACGGCTACGCGCCCACCCATTACCGCGCCCTGCCGCATCGGGAGGTCGCGGCCGCCATCCGGGCGATACGTGGGGTGAGGTACATCCACCCGTCGGCGATGCCGTGCGTCGAGATGATCGCGTTGACGGCGGTGCGGGCCGGAGAGGCACGCGGGGCGCGGTGGGACGAGATCGACCTGGAAGCGGGCGTGTGGACGATCCCGGCGTCGAGGATGAAGGCGGGTCGCGAGTTCTCCGTTCCGTTGAGCACGGGCGCGCTCGGCGTTCTGGAGCGGGCGCGGGCGCTTGCTCCGGACTCGTCGCTCGTGTTCCCGTCGCGAACCGGCGCGGTGTTGCCGAGGAACGCGCCGGGGCGTGTGCTCCGGCGGGCGGGGATCACCTCCACGGTTCACGGGTTCCGGTCGAGCGCCCGGTCGTGGATGGCCGAGACCGGTGTCGCGGCGGAGGTCGCGGAGGCCTGCCTCGCCCACGTCCCGAGAAGCCGGGTCGTTCAGGCGTACCAGCGCTCCGACCTGCTGGAGCGCCGCGCCGTGGTCATGCAGGCGTGGAGCGAGTACGTCACGCACCGAATGGGGGCCGCCGGGCGCTGATTTGACCCCGAGACCGGGCTCGGAGGCCGTTTCGGAGGCATTTCGGGTAATCTACGGGCCGCAGGATCGTATGTGGACGCCCCGGAGTGGGCAAGCGCGGATTCAGGAGCCGAGTT